>NZ_JBITCO010000007.1:286483-312917 GCF_044453265.1 Kitasatospora sp. NPDC051705
CCGCGGGGCCGGCCCCCCCCCCAACCCGGTGGGGGCCGCCCGCGGGGTGCGCCCCGCCCTCCCGCCCCCCCCCCCCCCCGCCCGCGGGGGGGGGGGGGGGGGCCCCCCCCCCCACCGCCCGGGCGGGGTCCGTGCTCAGCCGGCCGCGCGGTAGGCCGCGCCCACCTTGTTGGGCGTCGCCCGGTTGTAGAGGCCGCTGCCGCCGCGGTCCGCGGAGAGGGTGAACCAGGCGTAGCGTTCGACGAAGGGCAGGCCCTGGAGCATGGCGGTCGACTTCGTGACGAACGCGGCCTGCTGGTCCTGCGTCGGGTACCTCGGGGTGCCGTGGGAGAAGTCGATCAGGGCGTACTCGGTGAGCCAGATCGGCTTCTTGTAGCGGTTGTAGACGGCCTGGAGGTAGCCGCGCAGCTGGCCGGTCGCGGCGTCGGCGCGGAAGTCCGAGCCGTACCAGTGCAGGGGGATGAAGTCGACCTTCTCGTGGCGGGCGGCGGCGCCCTTCATGAACTGGTCGAGCCAGCCGCCCGCGACGTCGCCGCCGCCCGCGACCGCGGGTGCCCCCAGGCGCATCCCGGTCGACTGGAGCCGCGGCCACAGGTCGAGGGCCCTGGCCGGGCTCATGTTCGCCTGCGCCGGCAGGTCGGGTTCGTTGAACCCGAGCAGGGTGCTGCCCTCCTTCCTGGCCGTGTTGAGCTGGGCGTCGGTCACCGAGGCCGCGCCCCAGATCATGGGGACGAACTCGACGCCGGCCGGCGGCCTGATCTGCTGGCGGTCCGAGGCCCAGGTGTAGAACCAGCCGGCCCTGACGTCGGCCAGTGCGCCGGTGACGTCGGGGAAGTTCCAGGCGCTGACGCCCTTCTTCTTCACGGCGGCGGACGCGTCGGCCGGGCCGGCGGCCGTGAGCCCGGTCAGGACCGCGAACAGCACGGGCACGACGGTGAACAGGCGTAGGCGACGGGACACCGTGCTCCTCTCCTCACGTGATCGCGTGGTCGCGGCCGTGGCCGTGGCGGGGCCGCGGGACGGGCGGCTCACGCGGTGGGCCCGAAGGTGACGGTGAAGCCCTTGCAGTGGCTGCACTGCTGCATCACCTTGTTGCCCGGCACCTGGTCCTGCTTGGACCAGGTGTAGGCCTTGGGGCACCTCGCGCTGAGCGCGCGGCTGTAGTCGCTGGGGGTGTCCCGGCTGGGGTTGGTGCACAGCAGCGGTTTGCCGTCCGGCCCGCGCGTCAGGTCGGCGGGCGGGCAGGCGGGCAGCAGGTTCGCCGTGCAGCCCCGCGTGTCGCAGCCGCCGCCGGGCGGGACGGTGGCGTTCACCGGGGTGATCGTGACCGGCAGCGAGAAGGCGTTCACGTAGCTCACGTCGTACCAGGGCGCGGCGCCGTCCTTGCTGTCGAAGTTGAACTCGGCCAGACTGGCGGGCTGTTCGCCCGTCGTGCAGTGGTCGGCGAACGCCCCGCAGTCGCCCACCCGGCAGTGGAAGGTGCTGCCGGGGGCGCCGCCGCACCCCTGCCGGGCGAAGAACTTGCCGCGCCAGTGGAAGGGGGCGGTCGTCTCGGGGATCGTCACCGTCGCCGACTGCCCGGGGGCCAGGACCGGCAGCCGGGCGAACTGCTTGGACCCGTCGGCGTTGACGCCGCTGCCGATCCACAGCGTCTGCGAGGAGTGGTTGACGAACGTCACCGTGTGGTTGACAGCAGCCGTCGCCGCCGTGCCCGCGGCCGCCGTACCCGCGGCCGCCGTGCCCGCGCCCGGGACCACGGCGGTCAGCACGGTGGTCAAGGTGGCGGCCACCGCGACGAGGAGCCTGGTCAGGAACCTGTGCATGGGGTCTCCGCTCTTCTCAGCAGGTCAGGTTGGCGCCGGGGGAGGTGCCGAGGATCTGGGCGAACCGCTGGTAGAGGTTGACCCGGTCCTGCATCTGGGCGGGGTTCCGGCCGTTGCACTCCAGGGCGCCGTTGATGCTGCGGATCGTCTGGCCGAACCCGGCGCTGTTGACCATCGCCTGATGGGGCGTCATGGAGCCGGGACCGGACTGGGTGTTCCAGTACCAGAGCGCGGTCTTCCAGGCGACCTGGGGGTCGGTCTGGACCAGGCCCGGGTTGTGGAGCAGGTCGATGTGCAGGGCGTCCCCGGCCGCCTTGTAGTTGAAGTTCCAGCTGAGCTGGAGCGGACCCCGTCCGTAGTAGGCGGCCCGCCCCGCGGGACAGCCGTAGGACCGGGAAGTGTCGCAGTACGTCGGGTAGTTGGCGGTGTTCTGCTCCACGATGTAGCGCAGGCCGCCGGTCTCGTGGCTGACGTTGGCGAGGAACGCCGCGGCCTCCCGGCGCTTGAGCGCGTCGTCCCCGGTGTGTGCGAAGACGGGGTAGGCGCTCATCGCACCGACCAGTGCCTCGTAGGTGTAGAACTGGTTCTTGCTCGGGAACATCCGGCCGAACTGGGCCTTGCTCACGATGAATCCGGCCTGCACCGCTGCCGCCGCCGGCGCGCCCGCCGCTCCGGTCGCCGACTCGGCGGAGAAGGAGACAGGGGCGGAGGCAGGGGTGGAAGCCGAGGCCGTGGTGGAAGCGGGCAGGGCGATCGCCGAGACGGCCGCCGCTGCCGCGGCGATCCTCAGGGCTGAGCGTCGGGCTGAGCGTCGAAAGGACATGGCTGGCCTTCCTCACGTGGTGACGGGTGTCCGGGTGGGGCGACAGGGGAGCGCCGCTCGTGCGGCGGTGGCCGCGCCGCGGCTGTCGGACGATCCTCCGGCGCAGCATCCCCGCAGACATCCGTGAGCCTCACGGAGATCCCGCAGCACCGTGCGGGGTCGGGACATGGCGCCTCGGCGAGCCGGGCGTGACGCGCGAGACGTTTGGCGCGGCACCCGACCTGGTTAAAGTCATGTACATGCTGATTCGGCAGATGGTTGGCGTGACCGGACGGGACGTCGAACAGGCCCTGCTGGAGGCCCTGGTCACCGATGTCGCGGCCGGCCGCGGGAGCAGCCTGCTGGTCGAGGGCGAACCGGGCATCGGCAAGTCCGCCCTGCTCGCCGCCCCGCTCGCCGCGGCCCGGGCCGCCGGCTGCGCGGTGCTCCTCGGGCACTGCGACGAACTGGCGCAACGGCTTCCGCTCTCGGCCATGACCCGACTCCTCGGCGTGCACCCGCCGTCGGCCGACCCCCGGCACGCGCAGGCCGCACCCGCCCGTCGATGCCCGCAGGCCCGGTCGGGCCGGGACAGGCACGGCCTCGCCACCGATCCCGTGACGGCCGCCACCGAACAACTCCTCACCCGCATCGACCGGTTGTGCACCTCCAGGCCACTCGTCCTGGCCCTGGAGGACCTCCACCGGGCCGACGAGGCCACCCTGCTGCTGTGGCGCCGCCTCTGCCGCACCGCGGCCCACCGGCCGCTGCTGGCCATCGGGACCTGCCGACCGGCCCCGAGCCGACCGGCCCTGGTGCGGCTGCGCCGGGAACTCCCGCCCCACGGCGGGCAGGTGCTCTCCCTCGACCGCCTGAGCGAGGCGAGCGTGACCGAGCTGGCCGGCGCACTGACCGGCGGGACCGCAGGGCCCCGGCTCGCCGCACGCCTCACCTCAGCGGCCGGAAACCCCCTGTACGTCAGGGAGTTGCTGAACGCCCTGGAACGCGCCGGATCCCTGCACCGCGCCGCCGGCACCGTCGAACTGCCCGCCGGCGGCCACCACACGGGGGAGCTCCGGGCGCTCACGGACGTGATCGCCGACCGGCTGGCCTGCCTCTCCGCCGACGCCCGGCAGATGCTGCGCCTCGCGTCCCTGCTCGGGCCCGCGTTCTCGACGGCCGACCTGACGGCAGCGGCGAGGGGCGGTGCCCTCGGCCCGACGGACGCGGCCGGCCGTGGCCGCCTCCTGGCGGCGGTGGACGAGGCACTGAGCGCGGGCGTGCTGGAGCCCGCCGGCACCCGGCTGCGCTTCCGCCACGCCCTGCTGCAGGAAGTCCTCCACGAGGCCATGCCGCCCGCGCTGCGCACCGGGCTCCTGCAGCACGCGGCACAGCAGCTGATCGCCGCCGGGGCGCCGGTGGAACGCGTCGCCGAGCTGATCCTGCCGGCCGTGCGGGACGCCGACGGCTGGGAGTGGAAGCGGGAGTGCGAGTGGCTCGCCGACAACGCGGCGCGACTGGCCGACCGGGCCCCCGGGATCGCCGCCGAGCTGCTCGAACACGCCCTGCGGCAGACGGACGCGCACGGCCCGAGGCACCACGTGCTGGCCGACCGGCTGGCGACGCTCTACTTCCGCACCGGCCCCGTCGAGCGCGCGGAGGAACTGGCCCGGACCATCCTGCTGGAGACCTCCGACCGCGAACTCGCCGGCCGGGCCCGCTGGTTGCTCACCAGCATCGCGCTGCGCGCCGGCCGCTACCAGGACGTGGAGGCGAACTGGCGCGCGGCCCTCGGCGACCCGCGGCTCGCGCCGCGCTGGCGCGCGGGGCTGCTGGCCCTGCTCGCGCTCGCCCGGGGCTTCCAGGGCCGGCTCGGCGGAGGCCGCGCGGCGATGGCCGAAGCACTCGCCGAAGGGGTGCGGCTCAACAACGCCACCACCGTCGGCTACGCCCTGAACGCGGGCGCCCTGATCCGCAGCCGGGAGGGCGACCAGCCCGGCGCCCTGGTCCTGGCCGACCTCGCACTGGCGCAGATCGGCGACGACCCCGAACCCGTCGACCTGCGGCTGATGCTGCTGGGCCACCGGGCCGTGGCACTGGACAGCCTCGGCCGCCCCCGGGAGGCGGAGGAGGCCCTGGCCCGCGCCCGCACCGTCGCCGAACGGACCGGGGCGACGCTGCTCTCCATGAACCTGGTCAGGATCGCCGAGCGGCACTACGAACACGGCCGCTGGGACGACGCGCAGGCGGTCCTGGACGAGGTCACCGACCTCCCGCAGGGCCGCTGGCAACTCGCCCGGCACAGCCTGCACACGCTGATCAGCGCCCGCCGCGACAACCGGCCGCAGACACCCGGGCACCCGGAAGCCGCGGCGACGCCGGACGACGAGGCCGCGCCGCCGACCTGGCCCGTGGCGGCCTCCTACCGGATCGTCGCCCGCAGCCTCGTCCTCGAACGCACCGGCCGGCCCCGCGAGGCCCTCGACGTGCTCGCCGTGCTGCTGGCCCGCGCCCACGAGTACGACGTCCGGAGGCACCCGGAGTGGCTGGTCGCCCTGGTCCGCCTGGCCCTGGCCGTGGACGACCGGGGCACCGCCCGCGCCGCGGCGCTCGAGAGCCGGCGCAACGCCCACATCGAACCGCTGCCCGCCACCCGGGCCGCCGCCGGATGGTGCCAGGCACTGCTGCACGACGACCCGGACCGGCTGCGCGTCGCGATCGACCACCACCGCGCCGCCGACCGGCCCCCCGACCTCGGCAACGCCCTGGAGGACCTCGCCGTGCTCCGGGCCGCCTCCGGGGACCGCGCCGCGGCCCGCGCCGCCTTCGGCGAGGCCCTCGCGCTCTACGCCGGGCTGGGCGCGGTCTGGGACGCCCGCCGCGCCGCCGCCCGCCTGCGCCCCTGGGGAGTGCGCGCCGGCATCCGCGGGCCGCGCTCCCGGCCGGCCTCGGGCCGCGGCGCCCTGACCGCGACGGAACAGCGCGTCGCCGACCTGCTCGCGCAGGGGCTGTCCAACCCCGACATCGCCGCGATGCTGCTGCTCTCGCGCCGCACGGTGGAGACCCACGTCTCCCACATCCTCGGCAAGCTCGGCGTCCGCTCACGCCACGAGGTCGCCGCGGCCACCGCAGAACAGCCACCGGGGCCCAGCCACCGCCCCGCGGCCCGGTGACCACTCGCCGCGGGGTGTCGCCGAGGTCTGCGTACGCCTGGCACGCGACCTGACACAGGGACGGGGCCGGGGACCCGCGTTCGAACTCGTTCTCGGCCCCGCTGGCCGGAAGGGGCCATGGACGATTGCGTCCATCCGAAAGCCCTTCCACCCGCCCTGAGCTGCGACGAAGCTAGTGATCGCCGCCAGGGAGCACCCCTTCCGGGAGGCGGGCCGAACGAAGCGTCACCGCGGGACGCGAGCCGGACCCACATCGCCGATCCCTCGTCGCCCAAACAGGCACGAGGGCCGTACCGCCGCCGTACCGCGCAGGTCTGCCCACAGCCCCCCGACCGCTGCTCCTGCAGGGCAGCCGTCCACGCCCGGCTCGCGGGCGCCCGCCCACCGACCTCACCCCTTCCTCACGCTTGCGGAGTGCACCCATGTCCTCGAAGACCTCGAAGCTGCTGCGCGTCACCCTGGCGGCTGCGATCGCCGTGTCCGGCGCCGTCGTCGCGACGACCGTCACCACCACCACCGCCACCGCCGCGCAGGCTTCCTCGGTCGGCGGCCAGATCACCCGCGCCGAGATCATCGAGCGCGCCCAGTTCTGGTACAACAAGAGCCTCGTCTACAGCCAGGGCGGCTCCGCCCTCGACTCCTCGGGCCGCTCCTACCGCACCGACTGCTCCGGCTACGTCTCCATGGCCTGGCACCTGGGCAGCAGCCCGAACACCCAGGGGCTGGTGGACGGTGGCTTCACCAGGGAGATCAGCCGCAGCGACCTCAAGGCCGGCGACGTCCTCAACTCCTACTACAACCACGTCCTGCTCTTCGAGAAGTGGGACGACGCCGCCCACACCAAGTTCTCCTACTACTCCTTCGGGTCCACCCCGGTGAAGCACATCACCGGCGTCTCGATCGACGCGGCGAGGATCGACGGGCACCCCAACGGCGAGTACAAGGCGCTGCGCTACAAGAACGTCGTCGAGGACTCCACCCCGATCCCCGCTCCCGCTCCGGCGTGGAAGCCGGCCGTGGGTGACGGTGGTTCGGTGACGGGTGCGGACGGTACGGCTTACACGTTCAGCCGGTCCGCGAACGGGCACGTGCAGATGACGGCGCGTCTGGCGGGCGGTGGTTGGACGACGGCGGACCTCACGAACGTGGTGGGAACGCCGGCGGCGGCGGGCGGTTCTCCGGCCGCCTTCGTGCAGACCAACGGGACCGTCGGCGTGGTGACGGCGAACGCGGACAACGGGCACCTGCAGATCACCTACCGCTCGGCGGCCGGCACCTGGGCCACCAGCGACCTCACCAACACCGTCGGCACCCCCACCACCGGCGGTGCGGTCAGCGCGAGCACCGACCCCGACGGCACCTTGGCGATCTACTCGCGGGGCTCGGTCAACGGCAACCACCTGAGCCTGACGGCGCTGCAGCCCAACGGTGCGTGGGCGACCGTGGATCTCACCAACACCGTCGGTACTCCTGCTTCTGCGGGCGGTGCGCCGTCGACGTTCACGCAGACCAACGGGACGGTCGGTGTGGCCACCGCCAATGCGGACAACGGGCACCTGCAGATCACCTACAAGTCCGCCGCGGGCACGTGGGCGACCTCCGACCTGACCGGTACGGCCGGTACTCCGGTGACGGACGGTGCGGTCAGTGCGAGCACCGACCCCGACGGCACCTTGGCGATCTACTCGCGCGGGTCCGTGAACGGCAACCACCTGAGCCTGACGGCGTTGCAGCCCAGCGGTGCGTGGGCGACCGTGGACCTCACCAACACCGTCGGTACTCCTGCTTCTGCGGGCGGTGCGCCGTCGACGTTCACGCAGACCAACGGGACGGTCGGTGTGGCCACCGCGAACGCGGACAACGGGCACCTGCAGATCACCTACAAGTCCGCCGCCGGCACGTGGGCGACCACCGACCTGAACACCCTCGTCGGCACCCCGGCCACCGACGGCGCGGTCAGCGCGAGCACCGACCCCGACGGCACCCTGGCGATCTACTCGCGCGGCTCCCTCAACGGCGGACACCTGAACCTCACCGCGCTGCAGCCCAACGGTGCGTGGGCCACCGTCGAC
Organism: Kitasatospora sp. NPDC051705; assembly: GCF_044453265.1. Lineage (NCBI taxonomy): Bacteria > Bacillati > Actinomycetota > Actinomycetes > Kitasatosporales > Streptomycetaceae > Kitasatospora > Kitasatospora sp. NPDC051705. The sequence goes on from NZ_JBITCO010000007.1 coordinate 294,354, forward strand.
CTCACCAACACCGTCGGCACCCCCGCCAGCTGATCACGGCCACCAAGCGGCGTCCGGAACACTACCCGGGCGCCGCCCCGGCCCGAGGCCGGAACCCGTCCGGAAGCGCTTCGACAGCTGGTCCCGCCCGTGTCCTTCCCCACGCCCGGCCACCGACGGAAACTCGCCGGCCCCGCCATCGCCACGGCCGCCGCGGTACGCGAAGCAGCCGACAGCCCGGCCGCCCCTTCGGGCGTCCGGTGACGGGCGGCCCCCTCGGCCGACCGGTGATCCGCCCGGCCGGTCGGCGCTGGGGGTCGGTGGTGTCACGTGAAGCCGGCGAGCGCCCCCTTCCCGTTGTCGAAGGGCCGGCGAGCCGGCGGTCAGGCGTCGAGCACCTGGCCGTCGCGCCGGACGACCGGGCCCTCCGCCGACCACGGGAACTCGATCCAGTCGTCGGTCCTCTTCCACACGTACTCGCACTTCACCAGGGAGTGCGACTTCTCGTAGATGACGGCGGAGCGGACCTCGGCGACGTGGTCGAGGCAGAAGTCGTGCACCAGCCTCAGCGTCTTGCCGGTGTCGGCGACGTCGTCGGTGATCAGGACCTTCTTCTCGGTGAAGTCGATCGCCGCGGGGACGGGAGCCAACATGACGGGCATGTCGAGGGTGGTGCCCACGCCCGTGTAGAACTCGACGTTCACCAGGTGGATGTTCTTGCAGTCCAGCGCGTACGCGAGACCGCCCGCCACGAACACGCCGCCGCGGGCGATGCTCAGGACGAGATCGGGCACGTAGCCGTCGTCGGCGATCGTCTGCGCGAGTTCGCGCACCGCCCGGCCGAAGGTCTGGTAATCCAGGATCTCGCGCACATCAGTCATGGCGTTCAGTGTCCTGGACGGCGGGCCGGGCGGCGAGCGTCGGCACGCTGAGGGCCGGGAGCGGCCGGGAGCGGCCGGGACCGGCCGGGGCGGATCGTGCCCGGCCGTGCGCGCGGCCGGGCACGGACACGCCGAGGGGCCCGGTGCGCGGGGTGTGCGCACCGGGCCCCTCGGCCGTGGTCCTGTTCGGCCCCGGGTCGGTTCGTGGCGTCGGCGGGGCGTGCAGTCGTGCAGTCGTGCCGGCGGGTGACCGGCGGGCCGCTGCGACCGGTCAGTAGTTGTGGTGGATCTGCCAGTAGGCCCAGGCCTGGTTCGGGCTGCCGTAGCGGCCGTTCATGTAGTCGTAGGCCCACTTGATCTGGGTGGCGGCGTTGGTCTTCCAGTCGGCGCCGGCGGAGGCCATCTTGTTGCCGGGCAGGGCCTGGCCGAGGCCGTAGGCGCCGGAGGAGGCGTTGGTCGCGGTGACGTTCCAGCCGCTCTCGTGGGAGATGATCTGGTTGAAGGAGGCGAGCTGGTCGGCGGGGACGATGCTCGCGGCCAGCGCCTGCGGCGTGGTGGCCGAGGCGGCGGTCGGGACGACGGCGGCGCCGATCGCGGTGATGCCGACGGCGGCGGTGAGCAGGGCGGCGGACTTGCGCATGCGGGTGGAGATCACGGGCATGTGGGAGTTCGACCTCAATCGTGGGGGTGCCTCGTCCTGCGGCTCGGCAGGCCCAACAGGGCCGGCGGGCGGGAGTCGGCACCGGGGCGGTCACGGGTGGTGACCACCTGGCGGGAGTTGCGGCAGCGGATCGAACCGCCGCCGCAGCTGGCGACTGAGCCATTGTTAGCGGGGTCGGAGGCCGGGTCCAAGGGGTGCCCGCTACGACGCGGCGTCGTAGCGGATCCGGGCGAACACGCGCGTCGGACGCGGGCCGCTACCCGTCGCCTCGATGGCCAAACCAGGACAGATCCGAACTTTTGCGGTGATTTTCACCGGTCTGAGCTGGGAAAACAGCGGAGGCCCGGCCGCAGACACGGAATGGTGGCGGTGACGGCGGCCGCCCGGGCCGGGGCCGGCTGCGGAGTGGAGGGGCGGTCCACTAGGAAGGGTAGGAGGTGCGTGGAGCGCGTGAGAACCGTCACGGGCCCCCGCGCCCAGGCACTCGCCCCCAAGGGATCCAGCTCACACCGCTGTGACTGTCGGTGACGAACCGGTGGCGCGGGCCGGGTGCCGTGGTGGCTGTTCAGGCTGAGGCGCACCTTCGAGTGCGATTCCTTGTGGATCAGGGGGCCGGTGGGGGTGCCGGAGATCGTGTCGTCGCTGTCGAGCGTCCACTTCTCGATGGGGTCGGTGTCCGGGGGGAAGCCGAGCCGGCCCGCCTATGCTGACCGGGTGAGATCGACGGGTGAGCAGGGGCCGGGGCTGCGGGCGGATGCCGTGCGCAACCGTGCCCGGGTGCTGCAGGTGGCGCGGGAACAGGTGGCGGCGGGGGACGACTCGCTGCAGCTGAACGCCATCGCGCGGCTGGCCGGGGTCGGCGTGGGGACGGTGTACCGGCACTTCCCGAACCGGCACGCGCTGTGGGAGGCGCTGCTCGTCGAACGCTTCCGGGAGCTGGTCGAGGAGGCCCGGGCCGCGGCTGCGGACGAGGATCCGCTCGCGGGCCTGCAGAGGCTGCTGCGGTTCACGCTGGCGCGGGCCCTGGAGGACTCCGGGTTCGCCGCCGTGCTGGAGTCGGCCGCCGACACGGACGCCCGGACCGTCGAGCTGAAGCGTGAACTGGACGGTGCCACGGCCCAGTTGCTCGACCGCGCGCGCCTGGCCGGCGCGATCCGCCGGGACGTCGGGCCCGGTGACGTGCGCCGGCTGCTCTGCGGGGTCGAGCACGCGCTGCGCTCCGGTGAGCACGGGCCCGAGCGGACCGAGGTGTATCTCGGCGTCCTCGTCGAAGGCCTGCGTCCTCCGCGCTGACCCTCCGCGCTGACCACCTCCTCCGGGCAGTCCGGGGCTGCCTCGGCGGCCCCAGAAAACGGATAGCTATCCGAATCGTGTGCTAGCGTCCCGCATGAAAACGGATACTAATCCGTTTCGAGGAGCTGAACGCACGGAATCGGAGGGTGGGCCCATGGAGCAGCGGGCTGTGGTGACGGCGGGGACCGGGGGCATCGGACTGGAGACCGCGGTGGGGCTGGCGGCGCGGGGGCTCGCCGTCACCGTCGTCGGGCGGGACCCGGAGCGCGGCGCTCGCGCGGTCGAGCGCATCGCCGCCGCCGCGACCGGCGGCAGGCCGCGCTTCCTGGCCGCCGACCTCGCCTCACTCGACGAGGTGCGCACCCTCGCGGCCCGCCTGGCCGCCGAGGGGCCGCTGAAGCTCCTGGTCAACAACGTCGGCGCGATGTTCGCGCAGCGGCAGCGGACCGTCGACGGGATCGAGGCCACCTTCGCCGTCAACCACCTCTCGCCGTACCTGCTGACCGAGCTGCTGCTCGACTCCCTCCGGGACGGCGGACCGAGCCGGATCGTGAACGTCAGCTCGTCGGCGATCGGCCTCGCCAGGCGCACCTTCGCCGCCGTCGAACCGCCGGGCGGCTACTACGGGTTCCACTGGTACGGCCGGGCCAAGCTCGCCAACCTCGTCTACGCCCTGGACCTCGCCGAACGCCTGCGCGGCAGCGGGGTCGCCGTCCTCGCGGCCGACCCGGGCGGCGCCGCGACGGCCATGACCGACGGCACCATGACCTCGCCCGCGATCGTCTCCCCGCCGCTGCGCCTGCTGTGGCCGCTGGTCCGCCGACGGTTCGAACGCTCCACCGCCGGCCCGGCCTCGCTGGCCGCACGTTCCTCGATCGCCGCCGCGACCGACCCCGCCCTCGAGGGCCGCACCGGACTGCTCATCGGTCCCGAGGCCCACCCCGTACCACTCTTCCGCGGCAGCACCGACCCGCGCACGGCTGCCGACGTCCTGCGCCTCAGCCGCCGGCTGGCGCCGACGGGAGGCTGACGGTCGGCGGGCCGTCTCGCGCGGCAGCGGGTGGCCGCGATCCCCTCCCGGATGAGCGTGCTCGAAGCACGCAATCTGTAGTACGGTGCATATGCGTGCTCGAAGCACGCACTTTCAAGCGCCGACACAAGAATCCCAAGGGGACCGCCATGACCACCGCCAGCACCCGCGCCGACGCCCGCACCGCCCTCACCGACCTCCTCCTCACCCCGGGCCTGGACCTCGACGAGGCCGCCGACCGGCACTTCGCCCCCGACTACCGCCAGCGCACCGACGGCGAGTGGGCCGACCGCACCGAGTTCCTCGCCCACATCGCCCACCTGCGCACGGTCGTCGCCGGCGGCTCCGTCGAGGTCCACGACGAACTCTCCTCCGGCGACCTCTACGCCGACCGCCACACCATGACCATCACCAAGACCGACGGCTCCACCGTCCGCATCGAGGTCTACCTCTTCGCCGAGTACGCCCCCGACGGCCGCTTCCGCCGCATCGAGGAGACCACCCTCATGCTCGAAGGCGCCGACCACGACCGGAACCTCGGCAGCGCCCGCTGAACGGCCCTCGCCCACCCGGCGCCCCGACGACGGCGCGCCCCGCCCTGCCCCGCGCACGGGCGCGCCGCCGCCGGGCCGCACCGACCCACCAGTGAGAGGAAGACGTTGTCATGCTCGACGTACTCGTCGCCGGGGCCGGCCCGGTAGGGCTCTGGCTCGCCGCGGAGCTGCGCCTGCACGGCGTGGAGGTGACCGTCGTGGAACGCCGGACGGCACCGGACGGGCGCTCGCGCGCCGTCGGCATGCAGGCCGGCACGCTGGACACCTTCGCCACCCGCGGCCTCGCGGAGCGCTTCATCGAGCGCGGCACCCCGGTGCCGACCGGCCACTTCGGCGCGGCCACCACCCGGCTGGACTTCTCCACCGTCGGCGCGGTGCACCCGTTCATGCTGGGGCTCGGCCAGTCCGTCACCGAACGGCTCCTGGAGGAACACGCCGTCGCCGTGGGCGCCCGGGTGCTGCGCGGACAGGAGGTCGTCTCGCTCACCCAGGGGCCGGACGCCGTCGAGGTGGTGCTGCGCGCCGACGGCGCCCACCGGACCGTGCGGGCCCGCTGGGTGGTCGGCTGTGACGGCACCCGCAGCGCGGTGCGCCAGGCGGCCGGCATCGACTTCCCCGGCCAGGACACCACCATGACCGGATGGCTCGCCGACGTCGAACTCGCCGCCGGACCCGACGCCGGACCCGCCGTCGAACCCGACGGTCCGCCCACCGCACCGCCCACCGCACCGCTCGCCGCCACCGGGCCGGCCGGTTCGTTCCTGGCCGTCCCGATCGGCGACGGCGTCCACCGGCTGGCGGGACTGTCCACGGCCACCATGCACCGCGGCACCGGCGAACCCCTGACCCTGGAGGAGGTGCGCGAGCAGACCCGCGCCCTGCTGGGGCGGGACCTGGCCGTCCGCAACCCCCGGTGGCTCTCGCGCTACGGCAACGCCACCCGCCAGGCCGCGCACTACCGGGCCGGACGGGTCCTGCTCGCCGGGGACGCGGCGCACATGTTCTTCCCCGCCGGCGGGCAGGGCATGAACCTCGGCATCCAGGACGCCGCCAACCTGGGCTGGAAACTGGCCGCCGTCCTCCAGGGCCGGGCACCCGACGCCCTGCTCGACAGCTACGAGGCCGAGCGGCGGCCGGCCGCCCGTGCTGTCATCGACAACACCCGCGCGCAACTGGCCCTGTTCGCGGCGGCGAGCCCGGAGCAGATCGCGCTGCGCGAGGTCTGGTCCGAGGCGCTGGCCGACCCGCGGACCAACCGCCGGTGGGCCCGCCGGATCGCCGGCTTCGACGACCCGCTGCCCGCCACCGCACCCGGCGCACACCCGCTGACCGGCACCCGGCTGGCGGGCCTCGCCCTGGCGGCGGCCGACGCGCCCACGCCCCACCCGCTGATGCACCACGGCCGGCCGCTGCTGCTGGACCTCGCCGGGACGCGGACGCCGTGTCCCGCGCCCGGGCCGGACCGGCGGACGGTGGCCGTCAACGCCGGGGAATCGCACCCGCTCTGGCGGGACGTCACCGCCGTCCTGATCCGGCCGGACGCCCGGATCGCCTGGGCCAGTACCGAGGCCGACCCACAGCGCCGGGCCGCGGACTGCCTCACCGCCCTGCGCGGCCTGTGTCGCTGAACGTGGCGGGGTGAGCCCACTGCCGTCCCCGCTCCGTCGGTGTCAAGGGCTCGGCGGGGGAGGGCGGCGGGCGCGAAGAGCCGTGGGGTCCTGCCCGTCCGGTCAGCCCAGCGACGCGCTCGCCGCCCGCAGTTCGTCCAGGGCCGCCAGGGCGCACCCGGCGAGCCCGTCCTCGGCGCCGCGGTCGTCCTCGGCCCACTCGGCGTACCCCCGCTTGAACGCGAGGACGCCCAGCTCTCCCGCGAGGGCCGCCGTCGGGCCGGGCACGCCACGGGCGAGCAGGGCGGTCGTCATCGCGGCCGCGAGACTGACGGTCTTGAGGGCGTCGCGCTCCTGGAGCTCGGTGCTGGCGGCGACGGCCGCCTTCAGGCGGGGGGCGAGTTCGCGGCTGCCGGGGCCCATGGCGGTCGAGGCGCGCTGGAGACCGGCGGCGACGGCCTCGAGCGGGCTGGCGGTGCAGGGCGCGTCGGCGATGCCCTCGGCCAGCAGCCGGCTCAGCGTCTCCTGCCCGGCGACCAGCAGTTCGCGCTTGTCGGGGAAGTGCCGGAAGAAGGTGCTCTTGGTGACGCCGGCGCGCTCGGCGATCTGCGCGACCGTCGTGGCGTCGTACCCCTGCTCCGTGAACAGGTCGACCGCGGCCACGACGAGGCGTTCACGCGCACCTGGTTCCCATCGACCCATGGGCTCAGCATAGGCGACGGGACCCTTGTCCCGTTGTGATGGGACTCTTGTCCCGTCACTGCTACAGTGACGGGACAAGAGTCCCATCACTTGTGGAGGGTTTCCATGCGCGTCTTCGTCACCGGCGGCACCGGTCTGATCGGGTCCGCCGTCGTCGCCGAACTCCTCGGCCACGGCCACACCGTCCTCGCGCTCGCCCGCTCCGAGGCCTCCGCACAGGCCGCCGGGGCGGCCGGCGCCGAACCGCTGCGGGGAGGCCTCGCCGACCTGGACGTCCTGCGCTCCGGCGCCGCCCAGGCCGACGGCGTGATCCACCTGGCCTTCGGCAACGACTTCAGCAGCCCCGAGGCCCTCGCCCGCAACATCGCCGAAGAGGCCGCCGCCCTCACCGCCCTCGGTGAGGAGCTCGTCGGCACCGGCCGCCCCCTGGTCACCGCCTCGGGTACGCCCTGGGTGCCCGGCCGGGCCTCCACCGAGGCCGACCCGGTGCCGACCGACGGGCCGGTCGGCGGCCGCGGCCGCACCGTCACCGCGATCCTGGGCCTGGCCTCCCGCGGGGTCCGGAGCACGGCCGTCCGCCTGCCGCGCACGGTCCACAACGAGGGCGCGGGCGGGTTCGCCGGTCTGCTGACCGACATCGCACGCCGGAGCGGAATCTCCGGCTACACCGGCGACGGCACCCAGCGCTGGCCCGCCGTCCACGCGCTCGACGCGGCCGTCCTCTTCCGGCTCGCCCTGGAGCGGGCGGATGCCGGCACCGCCTGGCACGCCGTCGCCGACGAGGGGGACGGCATGCGGGACATCGCGGCCGTCATCGGCCGACGGCTGGGCCTGCCGGTCGAGTCGGTGCCGGAGGAGACCTACGGCCCGCTCGGCCCGATCTTCAAGGCCGACCAGCCCTCGTCCAGCGCCCGCACCCGCCAGGCGCTCGGCTGGGAGCCGAAGCACCCGGGCCTCCTGGAGGACCTGGAGAACGTCCAGCCCTGACCGGCGACCGGCAACCACCCGTGCCCATAGGGCACTTCACGTCCACGACACGCAGGAGGCCCCACCATGCCGACAGTCGTCTTCGGCGCCCGCGGCAACGTCGCCCGTCACGTGGTCGACGGTCTGCTGGCCGCCGGCGAGCAGGTCAGAACAGTCAGCAGGAACCCGGCCGCGGGGGTGCGGCCCGGGTGCGAAGCGGTCGTCGCCGACCTGGGGCGTCCCGAGACGCTGCCCGCAGCGTTCGACGGCGCCGACAAGGTGTTCCTCTACGGGATGCTCGACCCCCAGCAGCCCTACGACATCGACGAGGTCGTCGCGGCGGCCGCAGCCGCGGGGATCCGGCAGGTCGTCCTGCTCTCGTCGGTGGCGGTCGTCCTTGACCCCGACGCCGGCCACCCCGTCGCCCGCCTGAACCGCAGCATCGAGCAGGCCGTCCAACGCTCCGGCCTGGACTGGACCTTCCTCCGGCCGGGGACGTTCGCGGCCAACACCCGTACCTGGTGGGCCGATTCGATCCGCACCGACGGCGTCGTCCGGCTGCCCTACCCGCGCGCACAGTCGGCACCGGTGCACGAGAAGGACATCGCGGCGCTGGCGGTGACCGCCCTGACCGAGCCGGGCCACTCGCACCAGGCCTACACCGTCCACGGGGCCGAGTCCCTGACCCTGCAACGCCAGGTCGAGCACATCGGCGAGGCCATCGGCCGCCGCATCCGGGTGGAACACGTCACCGAGGAGCAGGCCCGCGCGGATGTCGCCAGAACCATGCACCCGGTCGTGGCCGGGGCGATCGTGAGCCAGTGGGCCGCCGCCGACGGCGTCGCGGCCGTGACCTCCGCCATCGCGGAGAAGGTCACCGGCGCCCCGGCCCACACCTACGCCCAGTGGGCCGCCGACCACGCGGACGACTTCCGCTGAGCCCTCCGCGGGACCACGGGAAGAGGGCCGGAGCGGCCGGAGCCGCTCCGGCCCTCTTCCCGTCGCGCCGGGCGCCGTAGGAGACTCCCGTACGCGATACCGATCCCGTGTGTGCGTGTGGGGGAACCGTGGACCGTGTGCCGGGCGCGTACGAGGCGCCGCTGTTCTCGGCGGGGCAGCCGCAGTCGGAACGCGGTTTCCTGATCCACCCCAGGTACTGGCCGCACGCCGAGCCGGCCTTCCCGTCCGTCCTGGACATCCTGACCCGACACGGGGTCGACCCCGGCGCCGCCCGCACGCGACACGGCCTGGTCGTGGGAGCGGACCTGACCGCGGATCAGCTCGCAGCAGTCCGGGCCGACCGCCAGGTCGAGTACGTCGAGCGCGACTGCGTCGGCGGCGTCGCCCGCTACCAGCGCGTCCCCGCCTCGGCGCGTGTCGTGGGCCAGTACTCCGTCGCCGTGGCCGACGACTGCGACCTGGGCGCACTGCTGGCCCGACTGGACGGCACCCTGCTGCACGCGTACGACGAGATCCACACGTTCGCCGCCCGGCTGACCGACCGCCAGCGCGACCTGCTCCGCCGCGACCCCGAGGTCTTCTCCGTCGGCGACGACCAGTGGGACTCCGTCGACTGACCCCGACACCCCCGACCACTCGCGCCACGATTCCTCTGCTGGTGGGACACGGTTCGATCACATGCCCTCGCCGCCGCTCACGGATGCGCAAGGGTGGCGCCGGCTGTCCGCGCACCACCACCAGAGGAAGAACGTCCTTCATGAGCAACCCCGTTCAGAACGACTCCAAGCGCCCCGTCTACCGCAGGGTCCGCTTCGTCGCCCCCGCCGCCCTGATCGTCGGCATCGCCGTCGGCGCGGCGGGAGGCGCAGACAAGAAGAACAGCACCCCGGCGGCCGCGCCCACCGCCACCGCCACCGTCACCCTTCCCGCTGCGGCGGCCAAGGCTCCCGCCCCGCTTCCCGCCGCCACCGTCACCGCCACCATGACCGTGACCGCCGAGGCCCCTGCGGCCCCCGTGGCGCCGAGCACGCCGGACAAGCCCAAGGGCGACACGATCGGTGGCGACGGCAGCTACGAGGTCGGCGTCGACGTCCAGCCCGGCACCTACAAGAGCAAGGGCCCCAAGGCCGGCGGCATCGGGATCTGCTACTGGGAGCGCAACAACGGCGGCGACGGCGTCGGCTCCATCATCGCCAACGACAACGTGCAGGGCCCCGCCACCATCACCATCAAGTCCGGCGACAAGATCTTCAAGACGACCGCCTGCCAGGACTGGGTCAAGACCGGCTGACCCGAGAACCAAGCCCCCCTTCCGCCGGATCCGGCGGCGGCACAGGCCTGCGCTCGGCCGGCCTGTGGCAGGGCCTCGAACGCCGCCGGGTCCTGGCCCCGGAGCCCGGACCGCCCTCCCGACCGCCCGCGGGAGCCGGCCCGCTTCCCGGGACGAGCGGGAACGTCCCTGGGACGCCGGGACGGTGGAGGGACGGTGCGGCGGGGCCCCAGAGTGGGGGCACATCCATTGATCACGCACCAGTCCGGAGAACCCCCATGCGTTCCGTCACCCGCAAGGCCGCCACGATCGGCGCCACCCTGGCCCTGGCACTGTCGGGCGCGGTCCTCGCGGCCGCCCCGGCCTCCGCCGCCACCAGCTGCTACGCCAGCAGCTGCACCGGCCTGGACCCGGCCAACACCACCTGCGCCAACGACGCCATCACCGTCTCCACCGACGGCCCGCTGGAACTGCGCTACAGCCCGTCCTGCCGGGCCGCGTGGGCGCGGGACAGGAACGCGGTCGTCGGTGAGTCCGTGGCGGTCCAGAACCACCCGGGCCAGGCCAGCGACTACTCCACCACCACGTACTCGGGCGGCGCCATCTGGAGCGCGATGGTCAACGACAAGGACATCCAGTCGCAGGCCAGCTCCACCTCCACCAAGGGCTGGTACCGGACCGGCTGGTACTGATCGGCCGTACCCGCCGCCGTACCCGCCGCCGCCCCCGCCCCCGCCCCCGTTGGGCGAGGCGCGGGGGTGACGGCGCTTCCCACCGACCTCGACGGCGATCCGTTCGAGGACACTGCGGTCGGGCTCCGGAACCCGCCGTCCACCGACCGGCCAGGCGGTCGGAATCCTGATGCCCCGCCGCGATGCTGCGCCCGTGCCGAACGTGCACGGGCGCAGCATCGCGGTATTTGCGGCGGTACGGGCGGTAGGTGCTGGCGGTAGGTGCTGGCGGCCCACCTCACCGACCCCCACGTCGACGCCCGCCCGCGCCGGCGGCCCGCCGTTCCGGCCCCGCCCGCACCCGGCACAGGCCGCCGGCGCCCCGCGTCCCGACCTGCCGGAGGAGCACGACGGATCCGACCGGGCGGCCCCTGCCCGGGCCGTGTCCCGGGCAGGGAGCGGTCGTTGGACGCTGCGGCGTCTGCGGCTGTCGCAGAGTACGGCGACGGAGGGCATGCGCAGGCCCGCCCACCCGCGGCGCACCGCCCATTCCCTGCCTACACGAAATGATGATCGACATGCCGAGGCTGCCCTGGATCCTCATGTACCACTCCATCGATACGGCAAGATCCGACCCTCACATGATCTGCGTCTCCCCGGCGCAGTTCTCGGTGCAGATGGAATGGCTCTCCCGGCAGGGCTTCCGGGGGGTCAGCATGGCCGAGCTGATGCGGTCCAGGGATCCTGCCGCAGAGAAACTGGTCGGGCTGACCTTCGACGACGGCTTCGAGGACTTCCTGGACAACGCCATGCCCGTCCTCGACAGGCATGGCTTCACGGCCACCGCTTTCGTCATCGCCGAGCGGCTCGGCGGCTACAACGACTGGGACTTCTCCAGCGGCGCCGACAAGCGGAAGATCATGTCGGTCGAGCAGGTGAGGGAGCTGGCCTCCACCACCATCGAAGTGGGCTCGCACAGCCTCACGCACCGGCACCTGCCGGAGCTCTCCGACAGCGAGGCGGAGGCCGAGATCGCGGGGAGCCGGATGGCCCTCGAGCGGATCATCGACAAGCCGGTCCTCGGCTTCTGCTATCCGTACGGCTCGGTCGACGCCAGGATCTCCGCGATGACCCAGCAGGCCGGGTACCGGTACGCCTGTGCCACCAAGGCGACGATCCGGCCGTCGGGCCATTCGATTCCACGCTGCTTCGTCGGCGAGCGCGACACGCCCCTGCGGCTCGCGCTCAAGCGGGTTCGCCACCTCGCCATCGCCCCGCGATGAACCAGAAGAACAGTATCCGCATCCGAACCAGCGCCGCCATGGAGCAATAAGAATGAGGATCCTTCATATCATCACCGGTCTGGCCGCAGGCGGAGCAGAACAACAACTACGGCTCCTGCTGCGGAACATGCCGGCCGAATACCACTGCGAGGTCGTCACCCTGGAGAACCCGGGGGCGGTGGCGGAGGGGATCCGACAGGACGGCACCCCGGTCACCCACCTGGCGATGCGAGGGAACCGGGACATCGCCGCACTGTTCAAACTGACCAAATTCATCCGCCGAGGACGCTTCGACATCGTCCACACCCACCTGTACCGCTCCTGTGTCTACGGCCGACTGGCAGCCCGGCTCGCCGGGATCCCGACGATCGTGGCGACCGAGCACTCACTCCTGAAGGACACGATCGAAGGGCGCAACACGACCGCCGGAGTCAGGCTCCTGTACACCGCGACGGAGCGGCTCGGAACCTGCACCGTGGCCGTTTCCAGTGCGGTCTCGGACTGCCTGGGCAACTGGGGGGTCCCGTCCCAGCGGATCCGGCAGATCGCCAACGGGATCGATGCGGCCGCCTTCGCGACCACACCCGACGAACACGCGAAGTCCCGGCGGGAGGTGCGCGCGCGCCTGCGGATCCCGGCCGACTCCTTCGTGATCGGCGGGGTCGGCCGGCTGGTTCCGGGCAAACGGTTCGACGTCCTCGTCGACGCACTGGCCGCCATGCCGGACGTGCTGCCGGACGGCCGGGTGCCGTGGCTGCTCCTGGTGGGCGCGGGACAGCAGCTCGACGCCCTGACCCGCCAGGCCCACGACGCGCAGCTGGCGCACCGCACCCTGTTCCTCGGCGAGCGCGACGACGTGTCGCAGCTCCTGACCGCCATGGACGTCCTCGCGGCCCCGTCCATCGTCGAGACCTTCGGACTGTCCCTCCTGGAAGGCCTGGCGGCCGGCCTCCCCCTCGTCTACACGAGCGGGCCGTCACTGGCTGAACTCCCCCCTCACCAGACGGGACACGCCTACTACTCGCCTTCGGACGGCCGCAGCTTCGCCTCCCGCCTGTGCACGGTCGCCGCGGACTGCGCACCCCCCCTGGCGCCACCACCGGTCGTGGGCATGTACGACATCTCCCAGGTCGCCGACGAGCTCACCAGCCTCTACACCGACCTCGCCGCGCGCCGCTGATCCCCCGGTGGGTCGTACCCGACGGCAAGTTCGGCACCCTGGAGGCGTACCCGCTGTTCGACCACTTCACCTTCGACGTCTACGACACCTCGGCCGGGGACCGCTACGTCGGCGGTGGCGATGCCTACCACCCGGTAGGCTTCTGCTACAACCACTGGGCGAAATAGGAGAGTTCAGCGCATGCGGCGATCGGGCCGGCTCGCGGGTACGGTACTCCTCCTCACTGCGGGCCTTGCGACCGCGTGTACCAGTGGTGGCGACGCTGCGCCCAGAAGCGGAGACGGGCCGTGGGTGCTGGACGGACTCGCCGCAACGCAGGCCGGCGTGCCCATCCAGCGCAGCATCGACCTCCTGCCCTCCGAAGGGGCCGCGAAGATCCTCGGGGTGGCCGAGATCTCGGGCACCGACGTGGTCCTGTGGGTGCGGGGCGGAGTCTGCCAGGTGGCGCTCCTGCCGGACTCGCTGACCGAGCCGACCGCGACGGCCCCGACGGCTGTCGGGGCGCCGCGGCCTGCCGGTCACGCGGGTTCGTCGGACGCCCACCAAGAATTCCCCGGGACCGTCCTCGACGGGAAGTACACCGCGGCGTCCGCTCAGTTGCAACCCTTCCGATTCGCGACCGTCGGATGCTCAGAAAAGGCGATGTCGGTCAAAATAGAAGGGGTTGGAAACTCGCTTCCGGCGAAGAAGTCCGGTGATTCACTGCAGCTCTGGCGAGAGGGTCAGAACGCGGTGCTCGCTGTCGGCCTTCCCGAGGCAATTCACGGGCCGGCTAACTGACCGTTTCAGAATGCCGCTCGGAGCCGTCGGAGGCAGATGATGCTGCAGGCGAGTTCGAGCAGGCCCTGATGGAGGTCGGCGCGTCGTTCGTAGCGGGTGCGGAGTCGCTTGAACTGGTGCAGCCAGGCAAATGCACGCTCTACCACCCACCGGGTCTTGCCCAACCCGGAACCGTGGGCGACGCCGCGTCGGGCGATCAATGGTTTGATGCCGCGCTTCCACAGCAGGCGACGGTACTTGTCGAAATCGTAGCCTCGGTCGGCGTACAGGCGCCGGGGCTTGTGTCGGGGGCGTCCGCGCAGGCCCCGGATCGGTGGGACGGCGTTCAACAACGGGAGAAGCTGGGTGACGTCGTGGCGGTTGCCGCCGGTGAGCGTGACGGCGAGCGGGGTTCCGTGGCGGTCGACGATCAGGTGGTGCTTGGAGCCGGGGCGGGCGCGGTCGACCGGCGAAGGGCCGACATGGTCTCCCCCTTTGAGGGGGCCCGGACGTGTGAGGCATCCACGGCGCAGTCGTCCAGGTTCAGTGAGCCCGCGCGGCGCAGTTCGGTCAGCAAGGCGTTGTGCAGGCGAGGCCAGACGCCGGCCTCCGTCCAGTCCCGCAGACGGCGCCAGGCCGTGACTCCGGAGCAGCCCACGGTCTCGGCGGGGACGTCGCGCCAGGCAACGCCGGTCCGCAGCACATACATGATGGCGGCGAGGACCGCCCTGTCCGGGACACGGAGTCGCCCTGGATGGCGGCGGCGGCGCGCGGGAGTGGGTGGCAGTAGCGGAGCCACCCACTCCCACAGGCCGTCCGGAACAAGATCGGCACGCACCCGGGACACCCTGCCGACCAAGATCGCCGATCGCAAGACCCGCAGCACAACTCGTTCCGGAACGACAGAGCTGGAAGAGGATGTGCGAGCCGTGGATCTCCGGCATGCCCACGTGATGGGTGTTGCTGTTTGGATCACGGGCGGGTCCGGGTGGCAGCCCGGACCCGCGCGGTGCGGTGATCGGGCTTTCACTGCGGACCCGCCGTTGCACGGTCCCTAGGACTTGGCGTCCGAGCCGGCCTTGGTCTCCGAGCCGCCCTTGGCGTCCGAGCCGGCCTTGTCGCCCTGGTTCAGCATGCCGCCGAGGGCGCTCAGGTTGCCGCCGCCCGCGGCCGGTGCTGCCTTGCCGGCGGCGTCGACGGCGATCTGGGCCATCTTCTGCAGGTGTTCGGTGGCGGTCTTCAGGGCCTCCTGGGCGCGTTCGCCGGCGGCCTTGTCGTTGCCGGCGGCGGCTTCGATGCCCTTGGTGAGCACCTGGCTCATGGTGCTGAGACCGCTCATGTCGCGGAACAGGTTCGCGGTGGTCATGGTCTCCACCGCCTTCAGGCCGACCGGGTCGGGCATGGCCGACAGCTGCGAGTACTTCGCCTGGCTGGCGCCCAGAGCGGCCACCGTGGTGTCGAGGTCCTTCGCGCGCGTTCCGGTGGCGACCGGCGCGATGTCGGCCGGTGTGATCTGGATGGGCGAGTCCTTCCAGTTCCAGAAACGGGTGAGGTCGATCTTCTCGGCCGAGTTGGCCCGGCCGAGCACGGCCTCGGCGAAGACGCCCTTGGTGGCGATGGCGATCGTGTTGGTCACCGGCGCCCCGAACGTGGCGTCGCCGGGCTGGCGGGCCTTCGTCCACGCCTCTCGTTCCTGCTCGCTGCCGAAGTTCCACCGGAAGCCGAGGTAGTTGCCGGTGGCGGCGATCGGCTTCGGGTCCAGCAAGGTGCCGAGCAGGACCGGTGCGGCGTTCGAACCCGCCGGCGTGTACGAGTAGTTGGCGAGGATGCGGCTGAGCGTCAGCTCGTCCGCGTTGGCCCAGACGGCCTGGCTGTAGTGGCGGCGGTTGTCGTTCAGGTGGTCCAGGACCGTCTGCGGCACGTTCCCGCCGCGCACGTGGAAGCCGAGCGACGCGATGTAGGTGCGGGTGCCGGACCTCACCGTCGAACCGAACAGCCCGCAGATGGCCGCACCGCCGGCGTCCTCGGTCATGTCGGGCGCGGCGGTGGTGGTCGAGGCGATCCCGAAGTTGGCCACGCCCGAGTCCATCGTCAGGCGCAGCCCGGCGAGGCTGCCACGGGCGGCCGTGCCGAACCAGGCGTCGACGGAGAGCAGCTTGTCGGCGCCTCCGAAGGTGTAGGACGCGCGTTGCTGCACGCCGGAGCCGCGGGTGTCGCCGCAGCGGAAGACCTGGCCCTGGAAGACCACCTGGATGGTGCGGATTCCGGCCTCGTCGTACCAGACGTCGATCTTGGACGCGTAGGGGGAGTCGGCCTTCGGCGGGGCGTCGAAGGCTATCGGCGCGTCTCGCTCCACGGTGAGGAGCCGGAGAATGAGCCCGCTGTTCAGAAGTGCCCAGTGGTCCCCGCTGGTGGATGTGACGAAGTCCGTCACCGACGAGAGGTCGGCAAGGATCTGGTGCTTGGGAGGGGTCCAGGTCGTCGCGCCGGCCTCGACCACCACGGCCTTGCCGTTGGCGGTGATGCCCCAGAGCGAGCCGTCCGGGCCGGCGGACAGGCGCTTCACGTTGGGCGCCGGGGTCCGTTCCGTCCAGGTGGTGCCGGTGCGCTCCCAGGTCCGCCCCTCCCGGCAGTACCACACCTTGTCCTTGCCGACGACGGCGACGTCGTCCGCCGTGATTTGCAGGTTCAGCGATGTGCCGTTCAGGTCGCGCCGGTAGATCGAACTGTCCATGCCGATGAGGTAGAGCGTGCCGTCCGGACCGCATGCGAGGCTCCGGCCCGCCCAGCCGTTCGGGTCACGCCGCCAGGCCGTCCCGTCGAAGTGCACGACCTCGTTGTCGGCCCTGATCGCCCACACGATGCTCTTGCCCGGTGCGATGCGGATCAGCTCACCGTCCAGCCCGGTGGTGGGCAGCGGGTTCCACTGCCGGGCCACCGGATCGAACCGGACCGGGGTGCCGTCGAACCTGCGCACCCCGTACACGCCCATGGCCGAAGCGGCGATGTCGGCCAGCTCCACCCCGTCGAAGACGGCGCCCCCCGGTGTCTCCGGCGCCGTGCACGCGTCGAGCTTGCGCACGGTGGTGTCGAACGGGTTGGCGGCCCGGATCTTCGCCGCCCAGTCGGTCGGCGCCACCGACGCGAGCACCTCCTTGTACCGTTGCAGGCTGGTGTAGTTGAAGGTGAGCTCCTGCAGCGGGATGAACAGACAGCGCTCCAGCTTCGTCGGCTTGGTCGTCACGTTGTAGACCTGGACGACCTCGTAGTACTGCACCGACATCGCGTGCATGTGGTTGTAGTTGGTGACGACCCGGGTGACGACCTGGTCCTTCTCCGACTGCGTCGTCTCGCGCACGACCGTCATGTTCCGGCTGCGGGCCGCGGTCGCCACCTGCTGGGTCCGCTCGCTGATGCGCTGCGTCGCCTCGGCCGCGACCGACTTCACGCCGGTCGAGCGCGACACCGAGGTCGCGAAGCCCGAGTTCGACGAATCACTCCAGTTGCCGCCGGCGCCGAGGCCGAAGAACGCGATTCCGGCGCTGCCACCGGAGCTGGACGACCTGCTCGACTGCGACGACCTGGACGTGCCGAACTGCTCCTCACGAGAGATCGCGTTCGCGACCTCGCTGATCGACCGGTTCTGGTCGCTGGTGCCGGACAGCGTGTCGTTCTCGGCGGTCGTCTCGGTGCCGGTGGCCTTGGTGCTGCGCTGCCAGTCGACGACGGCGACCTTGGTGCTTTCGCCGGGCGCGAGCGCGAGGCTGTGCAGTAACCGCCCGAGCGTGACGCCCTGGGCCGACCAGGTCTGCTCCGTCGTGACGATCATGCCCTCGGCCGGGCGGTCGTAGAACGGCAGGTTCTCCTCCCCGAGGTCGATGGCACCGGTCAGCTTGCGCGCCGGCTTCGCCCCGGGGATGTCGGTGAGCACCACCGAGCGGTATCTGACGATCTCCACCGGGTAGTTGCCCGTGGTCGGAAGCAGGTCCTTCGGCGTCGCGCCGTCGAGCATCGCCTTGTCGATCTCGTACCCGGGCGACGTACCGGCGGGGGTCGTCGTGCTCGCCGGGGGCGTCGCCGGTGTGGTGGCAGGTGTTCCGGTGCTCGGGGTGGTCATCACGATTCCCGTCTGCGAAGAAGATGAGGGAGATGCCGGTAGGGCCGCCAGGACGTGGAGCACCTGACCCCTAGGCGAAATGACACCTTCCGGACCGCTCGAAACTACACAGCCCGATCACAACAGCGGCACACTTCAACGAACTTGGCCAGAATCGGCGCCCGACTCAACGGCCCTCCGGCAGCGCCCGCCGCATGAACTGTTCACCCGCGTACCCGGGTGCCGGACCTCAGCCGCGAGCACCACATGCCCGCTGACCACGAAGCGCAGCGCCTACACCCGGCGAGGCCGGAGAACATGCGGCCTGGTGCCCTCCAGGACGAACGGGGTCACAAAGTGTCACCAGTCACCACGCCTTGTCATCCGCAACGGAGACCAGCGCGGCCACCAGCTCCCGTTCGGCCGAGGTCAGCAACACCTGCCTTCAGAATCTCCGAATCTCATTCTGAAACGATCAGTAAGAGGTCGTTTTCATCTTTTTGGCCCGGATACAGGGCGATTCTCGAAGTGCGCGGGCATGGTGCGGAAGCGACTGTAGATGCGGCTGAGGTCTGCAGGTCGGACGGGGGTGCAGGTGGGGCGGGGTGCGGTTTGTACCTGTCTCATCCCAGGATGTCCGGTCTTCGCGGCTGTCTGCTTCCCGGCGCCGGT
>NZ_JBITCO010000008.1:0-107691 GCF_044453265.1 Kitasatospora sp. NPDC051705
GTCGAGGGCGACGACGCGGGTCTCCCCCTCCCCGTAGACCTTGTTCAGGCCGGTGGCGCGGGCGGCCGCCCGGCCGGTGCGGACGGCGGTTGCGGTCGACGAGGTCACGGGGGTGCTCCTTGCTGGTGGCGGGCTGTGGGTGACGCGCCGGGCGTCTGTACGGCGGGCTGCCAGGGGCGTCCGGCCGTAGCACCATGCTCCGCTGCGTGATCATGGTTTCTCGTCGCTCCGCCGGACGGTTGGCCTGACCGCCGCTGGTTGTACGGCCAGGTGACGTCCTCCTCCTGCGGTATGACGCCGACCCTGAGCCCGGGGCGATGGCCGGAACCGGTGCACTTCGTGGCCGAATCGCGGACTGTTCGTCAGATGGCAAGGAAACATGACAACTTCCCTGGCTGGGAACATGCGAAAGAGTGAGGCGGGCGACTAGGCTCAGGGGTGGCCCGCACCGGGGCGGAGCGTTTCTCCTCCGGCCGGTGACGCGGTCAGTCCACAGGACGCCCGGATGGTGGAACGCAGACACGGGCAGCTTAAAACTGCTTGGCCGCGAGGCCGTGCCGGTTCGAGTCCGGCTCCGGGCACCGCTCGACTCGCGGGGGCGCCGACGGCGTCCCCGCCGGGAGTCGTCCAGTGATCCTCCTCGCGGCGTATCCCGATATTTTTGCCAAGCCATTACCCTGGTGGCTGGGCGGTGCAGTGCCGCCACGGAGGGAATGAGCAATGAGAAGCAGCAACCCGGTCTTCTCGCGGGAGGGGTCCTTCACCCGCGAGCCCGGCTACGCGGGGTTCGGCAACAGCGCGCAGGCCGGGGCACCGTACGGCGGCAACCCGTACGCGGGGACCCCTTACGCCCAGCAGCCGCAGGGCCAGGGCCCGCTGACGGACGAGCAGCTCTACCAGATGTACAACGGGCCGTCCGCCGGCCCGGCCGCCACCGGGCGGATGACGCTCGACGACGTGGTCGCGCGCACCGCGATGACGCTGCTGACCCTGGTCGCCGCCGGCGCCGTCGCCTGGTTCGCGCTGCCCTTCGAGAACTTCGGGGTCGCGATCGGCGCCAGCCTGGTGGCCATGGTGGTCGGCCTGGTGGTCTCCTTCAAGCGCAGCGTCAGCCCGCCGCTGATCCTGCTCTACGCGGGCCTGGAGGGCTTCGCGCTCGGCGCGGTCACCCACGCCTTCAACACCATCTGGCCGGGCATCGCGATCCAGGCCGTGCTGGGCACGGCCGCCGTCTTCGCGGCGATGCTGTTCGCCTACAAGAGCGGCCGGATCCGGGTCACCCCGCGGTACACGCGGATCGGCATCGCGGTCGCGATGGGCTTCGTGCTGCTGCTGCTGGTCAACATGATCGCGATGGCGTTCGGTGCCGACATGGGTCTGCGCTCCGGCCCGCTGGGCATCGTGGTCGGCCTGATCGGCATCGGCCTCGGCGCGTTCTTCCTGTCGCTGGACTTCGCGGCGATCGAGGAGGCCATCGCCCAGGGTGCGCCGCAGAAGGAGGCCTGGCGGGCCGCCTTCGGGCTGACCCTCTCGCTGGTCTGGATCTACGTCGAGATGCTGCGCCTGATCGCGATCCTGCGGGGCGACGACTAAGGGTCCCTCCCGTCGCGAACCACTGCCGCCGGGCCCCCGGAGCTGCTGCTCCGGGGGCCCGGCGGCGTCGTGCCCGGGTCCTGACCCCTAGGCTCCTTGCCATGCATGACGTACAGCCCCTGGACGGACAGCCCCTGATCGACGCCGTGGACGCGCTGGCGGACCGCTTCCGCTCGCTGCCGCAGAGCAGGCTGCTGGGTGCCGTGCCCGGCCACGAGTCCCGGGCGGCGGCCGCGCTGGCGCTGGCCCGGCGGCTGGCCGCGCTGGCGCTTGCGGTCGAGGGCGGGGCGCCGCGGGACTTCCCGGACGCCGGGGCGTTCGCGGTGGGGGACCAGCTGGCCGTCGCCGGGCACGACCTGGCGGCCGCGCTCGCGGCGCTGCCGGCGGAGGCCGGGGTGTCGCTGCCGGAGGGCCCGCGGGCCGCCTCCGCGGTGCTGGCGGAGGCGTTGGCCGCGGTGCGCGGGACGACGGAGCTCTGCGCCTAGGAGCCGCCGGAACCGGCCTCGGGGGCGCGCTGCGCGCCCCCGAAGCCGGACAGGCCGAAGGCCGGCCGGGTCGGTAACCCCTTGACCCGGCCGGCCTTCGTCGCTGCTGCTGTCGTGCTGCTGTCGTCCTGCTGCGGTCAGATGCTGGCGACCACCCGGTCGGCGAGCACGTAGACGGCCTCGTCGTCGGTGGAGAAGGTCAGCGAGTACGAGCCGGAGAAGCGCGAGCCGCCGAGCAGTCGGACGTGCTCACCGGCGCGCACCGCGTCGATCAGCCGGTAGGCGGCCTCCCGGTCGCCCGGGGCCACGCAGAGCGTGGTGCCGTCGGCGAAGGCGTAGACGTCGAGGGTGCCCAGCGGGCCGGGTCGGACGTCGACGAGGGCGACGGCCTCCTCGGCGAGGGACGCCAGGCGGGTGTCGGTCCACTCGCGGGACGGCGCCTGGCTGGGGACGAAGTCGGGGTGCGAGGGGTGGCGGCGCGGGTCGGGCGCGGCGGCCGGGGCGTCCTCGACGACCGGGTCGGTGTCCAGCAGCCCGGCCTCCAGGCCGGTGGCCAGCAGGTCGGCCTCGCGGCGGGCGCGGGCCTCCCCGGTCACCTCGGTGGAGCCGGCGCCGGCCGGGTGGCCGGGGCGCAGCGGCGATCCGCCGTCGACGCCGGGCTCGGCGGGGCCGCCCTCGTTGATGAGGTCCTCCAGCGCGGAGCGCAGCGCCTCGCCGAACTCCGGGTCCATGGTGCCGGCGTTGTCGGCGGCGTCCTGCGGCCCGGTGGGGCGGGGGAAGAAGAGGGGCCATTCGTCGGTGCCGGCGAAGACCCCGGTGAACGGCGAGTCGAACAGTGGCGCGTCCTCGGCCGCGCGGGCCTCCTGCTCGGCCCAGAAGGCCCGGGCCTCGGTGATCTCCCGCTCGCGGTCGGCGGCGAGGGCCTCGGTGACGGCCCGGCGTATCGCGGCCTCGTCGACCGGTGCGGGCGCGGCCTCGGCCGCGGCCTGCGCGTCCAGCCGGCGGGAGAGCCCCCGGAGGTGGAACAGCACGGCGGTCGACACGGTGATCAGGATCAGCAGCAGGATGGTGTAGACGGCGCTCACGGAACGTACTCCTAGGGAGGAGCGGAACGGGGTTACGTCTCCACACTGCCGCATGGGGGGCTGTTACCGCAGTGGCGAATGTCTAATTTGTCCGAGACTTTCGCTCTTGTCCCCAAATTGTTAGGTAACACCGTTCTACGCAGTGGAGTTGATCCGCTCCGCAGTGTCGATTTCCGGACCGGAAACGAACGAAAAGAGGGCCGGATCGACCTCGCGGTGTGATCCGGCCCTCAATTACTCTACGTCACTCCAAATGGGTGGTCCAGACCCTTCACGGGGTCCTGCGGGGGTCAGCTGAGGCGCTCGATGACCATCGCCATGCCCTGGCCGCCGCCGACGCACATGGTCTCCAGACCGAACTGCTTGTCGTGCCACTGCAGGGAGTTGATCAGCGTGGTGGTGATCCGGGCGCCGGTCATGCCGAAGGGGTGGCCGACCGCGATGCCGCCGCCGTTGACGTTCAGCTTGTCCAGGTCGATGCCGAGGTCGCGGTAGGACGGGATCACCTGGGCGGCGAACGCCTCGTTGATCTCCACCAGGTCGATGTCGTCGATGGTCAGGCCGGCCCGCCGCAGCGCCTGCTTGGAGGCCTCGACCGGGCCGTAGCCCATGATCTCGGGGGAGAGCGCGCTGACGCCGGTGGACACCACCCGGGCGAGCGGGGTGATGCCCAGCTCGCGGGCCTTGGTGTCGGACATGACGACCAGCGCGGCCGCGCCGTCGTTCAGCGGGCAGCAGTTACCGGCGGTCACGGTGCCGTCGGGGCGGAACACCGGCTTCAGGCCGGAGACGGCCTCCAGCGTGACGCCGGCGCGCGGGCCGTCGTCCTTGCTCACCACGGTGCCGTCGGGCAGCGTGACCGGGGTGATCTCGCGGTCCCAGAAGCCCGAGGCGATGGCGGCCTCGGCGAGGTTCTGCGAGCGGACGCCGAACTCGTCCTGCTCGGCGCGGGTGATCCCCTTGAGCGCGGCCAGGTTCTCGGCGGTCTGGCCCATCGCGATGTAGGCGTCCGGCAGCAGCCCGTCCTCGCGCGGGTCGTGCCACTCGCCGCCACCCTCCTCGGCGCGCTTGGCGGTGCGGGCCTGGGCCTCGTCGAAGAGCGGGTTCATGGTGCCCGGCAGGCCGTCCGAGGTGCCGTTGACGCTGCGCGAGACGGTCTCCACGCCGGCCGAGACGAAGACGTCGCCCTCGCCCGCCTTGATCGCGTGCAGTGCCATCCGCGTGGTCTGCAGCGAGGAGGAGCAATAGCGGGTGATGGTCGCGCCCGGCAGGTAGTCCATGCCCATCTGGACGGCCACGATGCGGGCCAGGTTGTGGCCCTGCTCGCCGCCGGGCAGGCCGCAGCCCAGCATCAGGTCGTCGATCTGCCGCGGGTCGAGCTGCGGGACCTTGGCCAGCGCGGCCTGGATGACGTGGGCGGTCAGGTCGTCGGGGCGGACGTCCTTGAGCGAGCCCTTGAAAGCCCGGCCGATCGGCGAACGGGTGGCGCTGACGATGACGGCTTCGGGCATGGCGGGCTCCTCGCTGAGTGGCGGCGGACGGACGTCCGGGAGGAAAGTTACCGCCTGGTAGATCAGGCGTCACCCGTAGCGGCGTGTGAGCTGGCCGACGTGTTCCCGGCGCCCGCTGCGCCGCCCCCGGCGGTGTCCGCCAGGGGCTCCCCTGCGGCGCCCGCAGCGGGCTGGCCGACCCGCAGCCGGTGGCGCAGCAGGGCCCAGCGGCGCCCGGCGCCCTCCGCCTCGACGGCCGCCACCTCGGTGCCCGAACGCCCGGCCGCGGCCGCCGCGGCCACCGCCACCGGCAGCACCCGCCCGCCCGGCACGGGCGCCGTCGGGCGCTCCTCCTCCGGCCACAGGTCGAGCGCGGCGCAGACCGAGGGCAGCACGGCCATCGCCGCGGTCGCGTAGCCCTGGGCGGACGGGTGGTAGCGGTCGGCGGCGAACATCTCCGGCCGCGCCGCGAACTCCGGGCCCAGCAGCGAGCCCAGCGAGACCGTCCGCCCGCCCGCCTCCACCACCGAGATGGTCTGCGCGGCCGCCAGCTGGCGGCTCAGCCGGCGGGCCACCCAGCGCAGCGGCGGGCGCACCGGCTTGATCGTCCCGAGGTCCGGACAGGTGCCGACCACCACCTCGCAGCCGTTCGCCCGCAGCGCCGCCACCGCCTCGCCGAGGTGGCGGACGGCCAGCTGCGCCGGGCTGTGCCGGGTCACGTCGTTGGCGCCGATCATGATCACGGCGACGTCGGGGTGGTGCGGCAGCGCCTGTTCCAGTTGGCCGGAGAGGTCGGCGGACCGGCCGCCGGACCGCGCCACGTTGACCAGCCGGACCGGGCGTTCGGCCACCGAGGCCAGGCCCGCGGCCAGCAGCGCGCCCGGGGTCTCGCGGGAGCGCAGCACGCCAAGGCCGGCGCCGGTGGAGTCGCCGAGGACGGCGAGGACGAGCGGGGGCTGCGGCACGGCGGTGCTGTCGGCGAAGGCCTCGCCGTAGACGCCGTCGGCCTTGGGAGGGTCGCCCTCCAGGACGCCGATCGCCTGGACGGCGAGCTTGCTCTCGGTCAGCAGCACGCCCACCAGTCCGACGCCCAGCAGGCCGAGCCCGCCGCCGCCGTACGCCGCCGCGGTGGCGATCCGGCGGGCCACCCGGGCCCGCGAGTCCTGTGCCCCTGGCATCCGCTGCCCCCTTCGCGTCCTCGTGCCGCCCCCTCCGGGGCCGCGGCGGTGCCTGCACACCCCTCCTACCCGCCCGGGGGCCGGGGCTACCTGTCGTGCTCGGCCATTGGTGGGACCGGTCAGGCCGTGCCTCGGGGGCGGGGCCGCCGGGCCGGGCGCGGGGCGGCCGGGGCGGAAGGGCGGGCTGGGGCGGTCGCCACGCCCTAGGCTTTGCAGTACCGAATGCACTCGCATGCCCACTACCGGGAGGACCCCCGTGCGGTACCACAACTCCATCATCGACCTGGTCGGCAACACGCCGCTGGTCAAGCTGAACAAGGTCACCGAGGGCATCAGCGCGACCGTGCTGGCGAAGGTCGAGTACTTCAACCCCGGCGGCTCGGTGAAGGACCGCATCGCGATGCGCATGATCGAGGCCGCCGAGGCCTCGGGCGCCCTGAAGCCCGGCGGCACCATCGTCGAGCCGACCTCCGGCAACACCGGTGTCGGCCTGGCGATCGTGGCCCAGCAGAAGGGTTACAAGTGCATCTTCGTCTGTCCTGACAAGGTGTCCACCGACAAGATCAACACCTTGCGCGCCTACGGCGCCGAGGTCGTCGTGTGCCCCACCGCCGTGGCGCCGGAGCACCCGGACTCGTACTACAACGTCTCCGACCGGCTCGTCCGGGAGACCCCGAACGCCTGGAAGCCGGACCAGTACTCCAACCCGGACAACCCGGCCTCGCACTACCACTCCACCGGCCCGGAGCTGTGGGAGCAGACCGACGGGCGGATCACCCACTTCGTGGCGGGCGTCGGCACCGGCGGCACCATCTCCGGCACCGGCAACTACCTGAAGGAGGTCTCCGGCGGCAAGGTCAAGGTGATCGGCGCCGACCCGGAGGGCTCGGTCTACTCGGGCGGCACCGGCCGGCCGTACCTGGTCGAGGGCGTCGGCGAGGACTTCTGGCCGACCGCCTACGACCGCGGCGTCGCCGACGGGATCGTCGCCGTCTCCGACAAGGACTCCTTCCAGATGACCCGCCGCCTGGCCAAGGAGGAGGGCCTGCTGGTCGGCGGCTCCTGCGGCATGGCCGTGGTGGCCGCGCTGGAGGTCGCCAAGGACCTCGGGCCGGACGACGTCGTGGTGGTGCTGCTGCCGGACGGCGGCCGCGGCTACCTGTCGAAGATCTTCAACGACGACTGGATGGCCGACTACGGCTTCCTTCCCTCGGCCACCGACGAGGCGCACATCGGCGAGGTGCTGGGCCGCAAGGAGGCCATCGAGCAGGGCGGCATCCCGCAGTTCGTCCACATGCACCCGAACGAGACCGTCGCCGAGGCGGTCCGGGTGCTGCGCGAGTACGGCGTCTCGCAGATGCCGGTGGTCTCGCCCGGCGCCGGTCACCCGGACATCATGGCCGGCGAGGTGATCGGCTCGGTGGTGGAGAAGCTGCTGCTGGAGGGCGTCTTCGCCAAGGAGATCGAGCTGACCGACACGCTCGACAAGGTGATGTCCAAGCCGCTGCCCGTCGTCGGTTCGGGCGAGACGGTCACCAACCTGATGACCGTGCTGGAGAAGGACGACGCCGCGGTGGTGCTGGTGGAGGGCAAGCCGCAGGGCATCGTCACCCGCCAGGACCTTCTGGGCTTCCTGACCGGCCGCGCCGCGCACTGACCCGCGGTCAACCCGCGCCGCTCCCGGCCGGTTCGCCCACGGGCGAAGTGGTACACCGGCGTCACCTGCCCGCATCACGTGGTTAACAACGGTCCGGCATCGTTGTGGTCAACGGCGAGACGCCGAGCGAGGCGGCGGTGACCGTCCGGGAGCGGCTCCCCGGCGGACGCGGTCGGCTCGGGGCGCGTCGGACGGTCCTGACCCGGTCCGTCGTGCCCGCCCTCCGTCCGGTCCGCCGGGCGAGGGGCCCCTCCGCGGGAGGCGCCGTCGTCCCGCCCCTGCCCGGCTGCGGCCGGTCGACAGGGTGTGGCGACTCCCGCGGTGCACCAGCGCCGCACGGCGCGTCTCCGCGGCTCCCGGGTGGGGGAGCCCAGGCGGAGAACGGCAGGGCCGGCCCTTCTCCGAGGGGCCGGCCCTTCCCGTACGCTCGCACGCATGACCAGCACTGAAACGACCGGCCAGGACGCCCCGCGCTACGTCCGGCTCAAGATCGAGCTCATCGCGGAGATCACCGACGAGGGCGCGCTCAAGGCGGCCGCCCTGAAGCAGGTGACCGAGGACGAGTACCTCGACGACGACGAGCGCGCGCAGTCCGTCGACGCCATCGAGGTGGACCCGTCGGGCTCCCTCGCCCACTTCATCGACCCGGTGGCGCTGCTCGGCGACGTGCCCGGTGTCGAGCTGGCCTCGGCGACCTGGGAGTCGGCGCAGACCGAGTTCGACCCCGAGAGCGAGGAGTGGGACGAGTACGTGGTGGAGGAGTCCGCCGAGTAGCGGCTCGCTCCCTCACGCCCCGCAAAACGCCCGGTCTGCCCCGCAGGCCGGGCGTTTTGTCCCTGTTCGGAGGGAAGTTGGGTCATCTCATACGATCGCTTACCCTTCGGTGATGGAACCGTGAACGGGCGGATTGCGTTTCTGTATCCATAAATGCCCGGGATGATCAGCAGGGAGACGCGACGTGACGGCACGGGACGGCCAGGGACGCACAGGCGGAGGGAACTGGAGCCGGCGCGGTGTGCTCGCGGGCCTGATCGGGGCCCCCGTCCTGCTGTTGGCGGCCTGCAACGACACCAAGGACACCGGCGCGGCGGGGTCCGGCGGTTCCGGTGGCTCCGGCGACGCCAGCCCGGGCGGCACCCCGGGCGGAGGCAGCGCCAGCAGCGCCCCCAGGACCTCCGCCGCGGTGATCACGGTCACGCCCGCGGACGGTTCCACCACCGCCAGCTTCAGCGAGCCGGTCAAGGTCACCGTCGGCAACGGCACCCTGGGCACCGTCAAGGTCACCGACTCCACCGGCAAGGAGCTGGCCGGCCAGCTCGCCGCGGACGGCAGCTCCTGGACCTCGGCCGCCGCCCCCGCCAGCGGGACCAAGTACACCGTGGTCGCCACCGCCCAGGACAAGGACAAGCTGGAGGCGGACGCCAACGCCACCTTCACCACCGCCACCCCGGCCAACACCTTCGTCGGCTACTTCACGCCCGAGGACGGCTCGGTCGTCGGCGTCGGCATGCCCGTGTCGATCAACTTCAGCAAGCCCGTCACCGACCGCAAGGCCGTCCAGCAGGCGATCACCGTCACCGCCGAGCCCGGCGTCGAGATCGTCGGGCACTGGTTCTCCAGCACCCGCCTCGACTTCCGGCCCGAGGACTACTGGGCCAAGGGCACCAAGGTCACCCTCAAGCTCCGGCTCAAGGACGTCGAGGGCGCCAAGGGCGTCTACGGCACCCAGTCCAAGGACGTCCGCTTCACCGTCGGCCGGGCCCAGACCAGCGTCGCCGACCTCGGCGCCAAGACGCTCACCGTCACCACCGACGGCCAGGTCAGCGCGGTGTACAAGATCTCCGGCGGCGCCCCCGAGCACCGCACCTGGGGCGGCAAGATGGTCATATCCGAGCAGTTCCAGCAGACCCGGATGAACTCCCAGACCGTCAACCTGGGCAGCGAGTACGACATCGCGGACGTGCCGCACGCCCAGCGGCTCACCACCTCGGGCACCTTCATCCACGGCAACTACTGGTCCTCGCCGTCGATCTTCGGCGGCCAGAACACCAGCCACGGCTGCGTGGGCCTGCGGGACGCCCAGGGCGCGCAGGACAGCGGCACGGACGGCTACAAGTTCTACAAGAGCTCGATCGTCGGCGACGTCGTCGAGGTCGTGAACTCCGGCGACAAGACCGTCGCCCCCGACAACGGCCTGAACGGCTGGAACCTCGGCTGGGCCGAGTGGAAGGCCGGCAGCGCGGTCTAGCGGTCGATCGGCCGGTCGATCGGCAGACGTCCGGCCGGGCCGCGCGGCCCGGCCGGTGCCCCGGATCAGCGCTTGGCGTAGTCGGCGAAGCCCTGCCAGTCCACGACCACGCAGGCCTCGTCGCCCAGGATCCAGGCGTCGTGCCCGGGCTCGCAGATCATGAAGTCGCCGGGGCCGAAGTCCTCCTGCTGGCCGTCGTCCATGACGATCCGCATCCGGCCGGAGACCACGTACCCCAGGTGGGCCGCCTGGCAGCTGTCGGTGCCCGCGATCGGCTTCACGTGCTTGGACCACTGCCAGCCCGGCCGGAACACGGCCCGGCCCACCGGCCCGGCATCCAGGTTCACCAGACGGAGCTCCCCGGTGCCCTCCTCGAAGGGGCGGACCTCCTCGGGCGAGTCGAAGCTCTTGCGGACGAGACCGGACATGGCGCACTCCTCTCCACGGGAGCGGCCCGGCCACCCACGAGGTGGCCGGGCCGCCCGTGCTGGCCCTTCCAGTCTCCTCCCGGGCCGGGCGGCGGACACCTCGGGTGGCCGCCGCCCCGGGTGGCGTCAGTCCCGGACGCGGGCCACACCGATCGGGCAGGACGCCCCCGTGCCGCCGAGACCGCAGTAGCCGTTCGGGTTCTTGGCGTCGGACAGGTACTGCTGGTGGTACGGCTCGGCCGGGTAGAACGGACCGGCCGGGGCGATCTCGGTGGTGATCGGGCCGTAGCCGAGCGCGGTCAGGGACGGCTGGAAGGCGTCCCGGGTGGCCGCCGCGGCGGCGGCCTGGGCGGGCGAGTGGGTGTAGACGGCGGAGCGGTACTGGGTGCCGACGTCGTTGCCCTGGCGGTTGCCCTGGGTCGGGTCGTGCGCCTCCCAGAAGGTCTTCAGCAGCCGCTCGTAGGAGATCGCCGCGGGGTCGAACACCACCCGGACCGCCTCGGTGTGCCCGGTCAGCCCGCTGCACACCTCCTCGTACGTCGGGTTCGGGGTGTAGCCGCCCTGGTAACCGACCAGCGTCGTCCAGACGCCGGGCAGCCGCCAGAACGTCCGCTCGGCGCCCCAGAAGCAGCCCAGCCCGAAGTCGGCCACCTCCAGACCGTCCGGGTACGGGCCGGTGAGCGGGTGGCCGAGGACGGTGTGCGGCTCGCGCAGCGCGAAGGCCGGCGACTCCCGGCCGGGCAGCGCCTGGTCGGCGGGGACGAGCGAGGTCTTGTGGCGGTTGAACAGCACGGCCTGCTCCTGCGGGGTAGGGAGGGTTGCCCACCGTTCAACGCGCCGGCCCGCCGTCGGATTCCGCCGGCCCGCTCCGCCGTGCGCCGGCGCGGCGGCGGGCCGGCGGCGG
Organism: Kitasatospora sp. NPDC051705; assembly: GCF_044453265.1. Classification (NCBI taxonomy): domain Bacteria; kingdom Bacillati; phylum Actinomycetota; class Actinomycetes; order Kitasatosporales; family Streptomycetaceae; genus Kitasatospora; species Kitasatospora sp. NPDC051705. The sequence goes on from NZ_JBITCO010000008.1 coordinate 11,069, forward strand.
GCGCGGACGGGCCCGGTGGGGCGGCCGCCCGACCGTTCCGGGGGGCGAACGCGCGTACGGCCACTAGGCTCGGACCCATGACCGAGCACCAGCTTCCCCAGGGCTTCGAGACCCTCGCCATCCACGCGGGTCAGGAAGCAGACCCCCAGACCGGGGCCGTCGTCACGCCGATCTACCAGGTGTCCACCTACAAGCAGGACGGGGTGGGCGGCCTGCGGGGCGGCTACGAGTACAGCCGCAGCGCCAACCCGACCCGCACCGCGCTGGAGGAGTGCCTCGCGGCGCTGGAGGGCGGCGCCCGCGGCCTCGCCTTCGCCTCCGGCCTGGCCGCCGAGGACACCCTGCTGCGGACCATCCTCAAGCCGGGCGACCACATCGTCATCCCCAACGACGCCTACGGCGGCACCTTCCGGCTGTTCGCCAAGGTGCTGACCCGCTGGGGCGTCGAGTTCTCCGTCGCCAACACCCAGGACCTGGCCACCGTCCGCGCCGCGCTGCGCCCCAACACCCGCGCGGTCTGGGTGGAGACCCCCTCCAACCCGCTGCTGGGCATCACCGACCTGACGGCGCTCGCCGAGATCGCGCACGGCGCCGGCGCGCTGCTCGTGGTCGACAACACCTTCGCCAGCCCGTACCTGCAGCAGCCGATAGCGCTCGGTGCGGACGCCGTCGTGCACTCCACCACCAAGTACATGGGCGGCCACTCGGACGTGGTCGGCGGTGCGCTGGTGCTGGCCGACGCCGGGCTGGGCGAGGAGGTCGCCTACCACCAGAACGCGATGGGTGCCGTCTCCGGCCCGTTCGACGCCTGGCTGGTGCTGCGCGGCATCAAGACCCTGGGCGTCCGGATGGACCGCCACAGCTCCAACGCGGAGAAGGTCGCCGAGCTGCTGGCGAGCCACCCCAAGGTCAGCCAGGTGCTCTACCCCGGCCTGGCCGAGCACCCCGGCCACGACATCGCCGCCAAGCAGATGAAGGCCTTCGGCGGCATGGTCTCCTTCCGGGTCCAGGGCGGCGAGGAGGCGGCGGTCGAGGTCTGCAACCGCGCGCAGCTGTTCACCCTCGGCGAGTCGCTCGGCGGCGTCGAGTCGCTGATCGAGCACCCGGGCCGGATGACCCACGCCTCGGTCGCCGGTTCGGCGCTGGAGGTGCCGGCCGACCTGGTGCGCGTCTCCGTCGGCATCGAGTCGATCGACGACCTGCTCGCCGACCTCAAGCAGGCGCTGGGCTGAGGCCTGGCTGGTCCGGCCCCCGGGGCGCCGCCCGGGGGCCGGGGCGTGTCCGGCCCGGGGGGCAGGGCGTGCCCGGGCCGGAGGTCAGGGGGTGCCCGGGCCGCCCTCCTGCTGGCCCTGCTGGTCCGCGGTGTACGACTCCATCGCGTGGTTGAAGCGGGCCAGCAGGACGCAGAACGCCTGCTGCTCCTCGGGCGGCCAGTCCGCCACCAGGCGGCGGGCCAACTCGGCCCGCCCGTCGCGGACTTCGGCCAGGCGGCCGGAGCCGACCGGGGTCAGCGCGAGACGCACGGCGCGGCGGTCGGCCGGGTCCTGGACCCGGCCGACCAGCCCGCCCGCGACCAGCGGGGCGACCTGCCGGGTCACCGTGGAGGAGTCCACGCCGAGGGCCTCGGCCAGCGCCTTGACGTTGGCCGGCCCGTGCCGCTCCAGGCGGTCGAGCAGCAGGTAGGCCGCGCGGTCCAGGGCGCCGACGCCGCCGGAGGTCCGGACCTGCTCCATGCGGCGGGCGAACACCGCCAGCTGGTACTGGAGCCGGGCGTGCACGGGGTCGGTGCGGTCGGTGGCCTGGGGCGAGGTCGTCGTCATCGCGGCTCACGATCGTCGTGCGGTGAGAGAGGCTCAGAAGCAGCAGCGTACGCGGGCCGGGCGGGCCCGGGAACAGGCCCGACAGCCCGGATTGCGTGCACCGCGGCCGGATCCGGGCCGAGCGGCGGGCCGGGCCCCGGGCCGGGCCTCGGAGCGCGCCCGTCGGACGCGCCCTAGGCTGGCGGCATGCACAACTGGCCGCTCACCCTCGACGACGTCCGCGGGGCCCAGAAGATGCTCGCCGGGGTCGCCCGGGTGACGCCGATGGAGGGCAGCCGGCACCTGTCCGGGCTGGTCGGCGCACCGGTCCACCTGAAGTGCGAGAACCTGCAGCGCACCGGCTCGTTCAAGCTGCGCGGGGCGTACGTGCGGATCGCGGGGCTCTCGCCGGTGCAGCGGGCCGGCGGGGTGGTGGCGGCGAGCGCGGGGAACCACGCGCAGGGGGTGGCGCTGGCGGCCGCGCTGCTGGGCGTGCGCTCGACCGTGTTCATGCCGGTCGCGGCGCCGCTGCCCAAGGTGTCGGCCACCCGTGAGTACGGTGCCGAGGTGCGGCTGCACGGCGCGACGGTGGACGAGGCGCTGCAGGCCGCGCAGCGGTACGCGGACGCGACCGGCGCGGTGTTCATCCACCCCTTCGACCACTGGGACGTGGTCACCGGGCAGGCGACCGTCGGGCTGGAGATCCTCGAGCAGTGCCCCGAGGTGCGCACCATCCTGGTCGGCGTGGGCGGCGGCGGGTTGCTGGCCGGGATCGCGGCGGCGGTCAAGCCGCTGCGGCCGGACGTCCGGGTGGTCGGGGTGCAGGCGGCCGGCGCGGCCGCGTACCCGCCCTCGCTGGCGGCCGGGCGGCCGGTGTCGCTGGAGCACTTCGCCACGATGGCCGACGGGATCATGGTCGGCCGGCCCGGTGACATCCCGTTCGAGGTGGTCAACACCCTGGCGGACGGCGTCCGGACGGTCTCCGAGGACGCGCTGTCGCGGGCCCTGCTGCTCGGCCTGGAGCGCCTGAAGCTGGTGGTCGAGCCGGCCGGGGCGGCCCCGATCGCGGCGCTGCTGGAGCGGCCGGACTCCTTCGAGGGCCCGGTGGTGGCGGTGTTGTCGGGCGGCAACATCGACCCGCAGCTGATGCAGCGGGTGCTGCGGCACGGCCTGGCGGCGGCCGGACGCTACCTGTCGCTGCGGGTGCGGCTGGCCGACAAGCCGGGCTCGCTGGCCGACCTGCTGGCCGTGCTGACCGGGCTGGACGCCAACGTGCTGGACGTCGCGCACGTGCGGATCGACCCGCGGCTGGGGCTGGCCGAGGTCGAGGTGGACCTGCACCTGGAGACCAAGGGGCCGGAGCACTGCGCGGCCGTGGTGGGCGAGTTGCGGGACGCGGGGTTCGTCGTCTCCGACTGAGGGGCCGGGCGGTCGGGCCGCTGCGGCCCGGCGGCCGGGCGGTGGGCCGTGCCCCGGCGCGCGCCGTCGCCGCCCGTTCCGACCGCGGTCGCCGTTCCGACCGCGATCGCCGTTCCGACTGCGCGGGGTGGATGTCAGTGGTCTCTGTCACGATGGCGGAGCTTTCTCCCTTGACGCGATATATCGCGTACTGCCAGACTCGCGATACATCGCGTTCTGTGCCCGATGGGCGAAAACCGAGTCGCCCGGGGACCCGAAAACGGGGCAGAGTGGGACAGATCGCCCATATTCGTCCGAGGAGATGAGGCAGGCCATGGCGCCAGCCATCCAAGCCGAGAACCTGGTGAAGACCTTCGGCGACGTACGAGCCCTGGACGGCGTCAGCCTCGACGTCCCCGAGGGCACGGTGCTCGGGCTGCTCGGCCCGAACGGCGCCGGGAAGACCACCACCGTCCGCGTCCTCACCACCCTGCTCCGGCCCGACTCCGGCCGCGCGGTGGTCGCCGGGGTCGACGTGCTCAAGCAGCCCAACAAGGTCCGGAGCCTGATCGGCCTCTCCGGCCAGTACGCGGCGGTCGACGAGTACCTGACCGGCTTCGAGAACCTCCAGATGGTCGGCGAGCTGTACCAGATGAGCGCTCGCGACGCGAAGGCCCGCGCCCTGGAACTGCTGGAGTGGTTCAACCTCGCCGAGGCCAAGGACCGCACCGCCAAGACCTACTCCGGCGGCATGCGCCGCCGCCTGGACCTCGCCGCCGCGCTGGTCGTCCGCCCGCCGGTGATGTTCCTCGACGAACCGACCACCGGGCTGGACCCGCGCAACCGGCTCGCGCTCTGGGAGGTCATCGAGACCCTCGTCGAGCAGGGCACCACCCTGCTGCTGACCACCCAGTACCTGGAGGAGGCCGACCGGCTCGCCCACGACATCGCCGTGGTCGACCACGGCCGGGTGATCGCCCGCGGCACCGCCGACCAGCTCAAGGCGCAGATCGGCGGGGAGCGCATCGAGGTCGTCGTGCACGAGGCGGGCCTGGTCGGCGACGCGGTCGCGGCCCTGTCCGGCTACGCGCTCGGCGATCCGGCGGTGGAGAAGAACACCCGGCGGATCACCGTGCCGGTCAGCGGCGGCGCCCGGGTGCTCGCCGACGTCATCCGCGAACTCGACGCGCGCGGCATCGAGATCGACGACATAGGCCTGCGCCGCCCGACCCTGGACGACGTCTTCCTCACCCTCACCGGACACGTCGCGGAGTCGGCGGACGAGGAGGGCGGCGACGTCAAGGGCCGCGGCCGGGGCGGCCGGGGCAAGGGCCGGGCGTCCGCCGACGAGGACGGCGCGGACGGCCCGGGGTCGGACGAGCGGGCCGTCACGGCCGGAAAGGAACGCTGAGGATGAGCACCGCCACCGAGCACGCCATCGGCGCGGCCGTCCCCCGGCAGCGCCGGGGCGTCGCCGCCACCATGCACGACTCCTGGGTGGTCGCCAAGCGCAACCTGCGCCGGATGACCCGCATCCCGGAGATCGTCGTCTTCGGGCTCATGCAGCCCGTCATGTTCGTGCTGCTGTTCTCGTACGTCATGGGCGGCGCGATCCAGATCCCCGGGACGAACGCGAGCTCCGACTCGTACATCCAGTTCCTGATGGCCGGCATCTTCGCCCAGACCGTCACCTTCGCCACCGCCGGCGCCTCCGCCGGCATCGCGGAGGACATGACCAAGGGTCTGGTGGACCGCTTCCGCTCGCTGCCGATGGCCCGCTCCGCGGTGCTGGTCGGCCGCACCATGGCGGACCTGGTGCAGACCGCGTTCACGCTCGTCGTGCTGGCGCTGGTCGCGCTGCTGGTCGGCTGGCGGATCCACAATGGGGTGCTCAGCGCGCTCGGCGCCTTCGGCCTGCTGCTCCTGCTCGGCTACGCGTTCTCGTGGATCGGCGCGCTGATCGGCCTGTCGGTGCGCAGCCCCGAGGCGGCCACCTCGGCCGGCCTGATCTGGCTGTTCCCGCTGACCTTCGTCTCCAACGCCTTCGTGCCGATCAGCTCCATGCCGGGCTGGCTGCAGGGCATCGCCTACTGGAACCCGTTCAGCGCCACCGTGCAGGCCTGCCGCGACCTGTTCGGCAACCAGGTCGGCCCGGTGGACTCCGCCTGGCCGATGCAGCACGCGAGCCTGGTCTCGGTGCTGTGGTCGCTGGTCATCACCGCGGTGTTCTCCTGGCTGTCGGTGCGCAAGTACCGCTCGGCCGTCGGCTGAACCCGTCCGCGCCGGGCGCGCCGGACGCGTCCGACACGCCGGAGGGCGGCCGCGGGGTCCCGGACCCCGCGGCCGCCCTCGTCGTGCGGCGGCCGGATCAGCCGGCGTGCGGCACGACCTTGACGATCTTCACCATGGCCGGCTTGCCGTTCGGCAGGTCGTAGGTGGCCTCGTCGCCGATCTTCTTGCCGTCGATCGCGCGGCCCAGCGGCGACTGCGGCGAGTAGACGTCCAGCGTGTCGGAGCCGGCCACCTCACGGGAGGCGAGCAGGAACTCCATGAGGTCGTCCTCGTCGCCGTCGAAGGCGACCGTGACGACCATGCCCGGGGCCACCACGCCCGAGTCGGCCGGGGCCTCGCCGACCTTCGCGCGCTCCAGCAGCTGGGTCAGCTGGCGGATGCGCAGCTCGTACTTGCCCTGCTCCTCCTTGGCCGCGTGGTAGCCGGCGTTCTCCTTGAGGTCGCCCTCCTCGCGCGCCGCCTCGATCTTCTGGGCGATCTCGATGCGCCAGGGCCCGGTCAGGTGATCCAGCTCGGCCTTGAGCTGGTCGTAGCCGGCCTGAGTGAGCCAGGTCACGTTCTCACTGGTCTGGGTCACGGGTGCTCCTCGTAGGTGCTGGGGCTGTGCTGAGGGTGTGAGTCGTCAGCAGGGTTGGTGGTGATAACGGTCGTAACTACAAAGCAACGCCCGCTCCCGTACCATCCGGTGCGGAAGGGGCGAAACCACGAGCCTAACAAGTCCTGCCGACAAGCGGGAGGGTCGTTGGCGCGCCATTGACGTCGGCGTTGCGCCACGGTGTACAGAACGGGGTGCGGGACTTCCTACGGATGCCCGCTCGCCCCGTCGAATATGCGCCGACGGTCCTACTTGGCCGGCGTGCAGCCCAGCAGCTCGGCCGTACTGCCGCGGGCGGTGGTGCGCAGCGTGACCACGGCGTCGTAGCTGGAACCGTCGGCCGGGACGGGGAAGTCCGCGACCCCGACCACCGCGCCGTCCCTGCCCTGCGAGCGGACGGTGCAGCTGCCGGCCGTCCCGTCGCTCTTGCGCACCGCCAGGTGCAGCTGCACCTCGGAGTCGGAGACCGCCTGGAAGGTCGGCACCGAGCCGTTGATCGCGGTCTCGCGCATCAGGTAGGAACCGCCCAGCCAGGCCACCAGGCCCAGGCCCAGCACGCCGCACACCGCGCCGACCGCCTTCAGCCGGCGGTCCGAGTCACGGTCGCCGCTCCGGCCGTAGCGCCCCTCGGGCAGCTGCGGGGTGGTGGTGCTCGCGTTCATCCGACCCGGTCCTCTCCTGGGGGAGGGGCCGCGCGGGTGGTGCGGGGGAATGCGACGCTCCTCCAGTCCGTCACTATAGGAGGGGCACGCCCGCGGCCGGTCCGGCGGGGGCGGGGCTCGGTCGCGCCGGGGTCGCTTCGCGGGCCGGTCCGGCGGCCGCGCGGCCCCGAGGTGAGCGGCCCGCACGGCGGGCGCTCGTACGGTGGGCGGGTCCGGACTTTCGCGGAACGCCCGACGATGTGGAAGGAACGCAAGGCGTTGACTGAGCAGTTGCGACTGATGGCGGTGCACGCCCACCCGGACGACGAGTCCAGCAAGGGCGCGGCCACCATGGCCAGGTACGTCGAACAGGGTGTGGACGTGCTCGTGGTCACCTGCACGGGGGGCGAGCGCGGGTCGGTCCTCAACCCCAAGCTGCAGGGGGACCCGTACATCGAGGAGAACATCCACGAGGTGCGGCGCAAGGAGATGGACGAGGCCAGGGCGATCCTGGGCGTCCGGCAGGACTGGCTGGGCTTCGTCGACTCCGGCCTGCCCGAGGGCGACCCGCTGCCCCCGCTGCCCGAGGGCTGCTTCGGCCTGCAGGACGTCGACGAGGCGGCCGAGCCGCTCGTCCGGCTGATCCGGGAGTTCAAGCCGCAGGTCATCACGACCTACGACGAGAACGGCGGTTACCCGCACCCCGACCACATCATGACCCACAAGATCACCATGCGGGCCTTCGACGCCGCCGGCGACCCGGACGCCTACCCGGAGGCCGGCGAGCCCTGGCAGCCGCTGAAGCTCTACTACAACCACGGCTTCCCGATGGGCCGCATCCGCGCGCTGCACCAGTACCTCACCGAGCACGGCCACGACTCGCCCTATGGCGAGTGGATCGCGGGCTGGGAGAAGAGCGGCCGCAAGGAGCGCGAGATCACCACCCGGGTGCGCTGCGACGACTGGTTCGAGACCCGCGACCGCGCCCTGATCGCCCACGCCACCCAGATCGACCCGGACGGGCCCTGGTTCCGCGTCCCGCTGGAGGTCCAGCGCGAGGTCTGGCCCACCGAGGACTACGAGCTCGCCCGTACCCTGATCGATGTGGACCTGCCGGAGGACGACCTGTTCGCCGGCCTGCGCACCCCCACGCTGGCGGCCGACGTCGCCGACGCGCGCGACTGAACCACCCCCCGATGGCCCGGCTCCCCGTGAGCCGGGCCACCATAGAGATATGAGCGCCCCCGTGAACCTCGTCCACCTCGCCGCCGACCTCGCCGTCGACGACGCCAAGGTCACCCCCGGTCTCCTCGGCTTCGTCGTCTTCGCCGCGCTCGGCGTGGCCACCTGGTTCCTGGCCAAGTCGATGAACCGGCAGTTCAAGAAGGTCGACTTCGTGGAGGAGCCGGAGGCCCCCAAGGAGTAGCGGGCCCCGCCCGCCCGGCGGGCGTGGACACCGCACCCGCCGGCCCGCGCCGGCCCCGCCCCCGTACCGGCCCGACCTGCCGCCTGCCCGGGGCCGGATGCGCGAGGATGGGGGCCATGCCGAACCGTCTCGCGGACGCGACCTCGCCGTACCTGCTGCAGCACGCCGACAACCCGGTCGACTGGTGGCCGTGGGGGGTGGAGGCCTTCGAGGAGGCGCGGCGCCGCGGCGTACCGGTACTGCTGTCGGTCGGGTACGCGGCCTGCCACTGGTGCCACGTGATGGCGCACGAGAGCTTCGAGGACGCCGGGCTCGCCGAGTACCTGAACGAGCGGTTCGTCGCCGTCAAGGTGGACCGGGAGGAGCGGCCCGACGTCGACGCCGTCTACATGGAGGCGGTGCAGGCCGCGACCGGGCAGGGCGGCTGGCCGATGACGGTCTTCCTCACCCCCGACAAGGAGCCGTTCTACTTCGGCACCTACTTCCCGCCGCAGCCCCGGCACGGCATGCCGTCCTTCCGTCAGGTGCTCGAAGGCGTCGACGCGGCCTGGCGCGACCGGCGCCAGGAGGTCGCCGAGGTCGCCGGCCGGATCCGGGCCGACCTCGCCGAGCGGGCCGCCGTCTACTCCGCCGGGGCCCACCACCCGCCCGCCGACGCGGACCTGCACCAGGCCCTGGTCGCACTCACCCGGGAGTTCGACGAGCGGCGCGGCGGCTTCGGCGGCGCGCCCAAGTTCCCGCCGGCCATGGTGATCGAGTTCCTGCTGCGCCACCACGCCCGCACCGGCTCCGAGGCGGCGCTGGAGATGGCCGTCCGCACCGGTGAGGCGATGGCCGGCGGCGGGATCCACGACCAGCTCGGCGGCGGCTTCGCCCGGTACTCGGTCGACGCCGGCTGGGTGGTGCCGCACTTCGAGAAGATGCTGTACGACAACGCCCTGCTGCTGCGCGCCTACCTGCACCTGTGGCGGGCCACCGGATCCGACCGGGCCCGCCGGGTCGCGCTCGCCACCGCAGACTTCCTGCTGCGCGAACTGCGCACCCCCGAAGGGGCGTTCGCCTCCGCCCTGGACGCCGACAGCCTCGACGAGGAGACCGGGAAGTCCGTCGAGGGCGCGTACTACGTCTGGGAGCCCGGCCAGTTGGTCGACCTGCTCGGACCCGCCGACGCGGCCACCGCCGCCCGGCTCTTCGCCGTCACCGCCGAGGGCACCTTCGAACACGGCACATCCGTCCTCCAACTCCTGTCCGAGCCCGAGGACTTCGCCGAGTACGAGGCCCTGCGGGCCCGCCTGTTCGAAGCCCGGGCCCAACGGCCCGCACCCGCCCGCGACGACAAGGTCGTCGCGGCCTGGAACGGCCTGGCGATCGCCGCCCTCGCCGAGACCGGCGCACTGCTCGACCGCCCCGACCTCGTCGAGGCCGCCGAACGCGCCGCCGACCTGCTGCTCGCCGTCCACCTCACCCCCGACGGCCGGCTGCTGCGCACCTCCCGGGACGGCCGGGCCGGCACCAACGCCGGCGTCCTCGAGGACTACGCCGACACCGCCGAGGGCTTCCTCGCGCTGTACGCCGTCACCGGCGAGGCCGAGTGGCTCGAACTGGCCGGCGCGCTCCTCGACACCGTCCTCAAGCACTTCACCGACGAGGCGTCCGGCGCGCTCTACGACACCGCCGACGACGCCGAGGAGCTCATCCGGCGCCCCCAGGACCCGACCGACAACGCCACCCCCTCCGGCTGGACGGCCGCCGCCGGCGCCCTGCTCGGCTACGCCGCCTACACCGGCTCCGACCGGCACCGGACCGCCGCCGAACGGGCCCTCGGCATCGTCGGAGCGCTCGCCGCGCGGGCGCCCCGCTTCATCGGCTGGGGCCTCGCCGTCGCCGAGGCGCTGCTCGACGGGCCGCGCGAGATCGCCGTGGTCGGCGCGGCCGGCGACCCGGCGACGGACGCGCTGCGCCGCGCCGCGCTCCTCGCCACCGCGCCGGGGGCCGTGGTCGCGGTGGGCGCGCCGGGCGACGGGGCGGAGGTCCCGCTGCTCGCGGACCGGCCGCTGGTCGGCGGGGCGCCGGCGGCGTACGTCTGCCGGCACTTCGCCTGCGAGGCGCCCACCACCGATCCGGCGGAGCTCGCGTCGCGGCTCGGCGTGGTCGTGGAGCCGTAGCGGCGGGTGCGCACCGGGTGCGGGCGGCGGACGGCGGGTGCGGGCCAAATCGTTTGAGGGCCAGGGCCCGGTGGGGCGAGAATGCGTCATGGCCTGGACCTTGAGCAGTTCCCTCGACGACTTCCGCGACCAGGCGGGCGGCTTCCTCGCCGCCTACCCGGCCCAGAACACCGTCCTGCTCACGGTCGTGCACCGGCTCGTCGAGCGCGGCCCGGACGTGTTCGGGCCGCAGCCGCCGGTCTTCGGCTGGTGGCGGCCCCGGACCGGCGGACCGGTCGAGGGCGCCTTCCTCCAGACGCCGCCGTTCGAGCCCCGGCTCGCCCTGATGCCGACGGCCGCGGCGGCGTCGCTCGCCGCCGAACTCGCCTCCGCAGGAGCGGCGGTCACCCAGTTCGGGGGCGTCAGCGGTTCGACGACTGCGGTCCGCGCCTTCGCCGCGGCGTGGACCGCCGCCACCGGCGCCGGGCACACCGTCCGCGGCGAGGAACGGCTGTACCGGCTCGTCGAGCCGAGCGGACCGCCCCGACCGCCCGCGGGCCGCTCCCGGCTCGCCGAACCGGCCGACCGCGAGCTGGCGATCCGCTGGTACGACGAGTTCCTGGCCGAGGCCGGCGTGTTGCTGCCCGACGTCCCCCAGGCGGTCGACGACCGGATCGCCGCCGGCGGACTGCACCTGTGGGAGGACGACGGCAGCCCGGTCGCCCTGGCCGGCAGCAGCCCGGTGATCGCCGGGATGTCCCGGATCGGGCCCGTCTACACCCCCGTCGACCGGCGCGGACGCGGCTACGCCAGCGCCGTCACCGCCGCCGCCTCCGCCCACGCCCTCGCCCTGGGCGCCGCCGAGGTGCTGCTGTACACCGACCTGGCCAATCCGACCAGCAACTCCATTTACCAGCAGATCGGTTACCGGGCGGTGGAGGACTGCCTGAGCGTGGACTTCGCGGGTCAGAACACCTAGCTGGGAACGCCCGTCACGCGCCGTCGGTCGGGTGCCCGTCGGCGAGCTTCGTGCCGAAGGGGTCGGCGGCGCCGGTCGCCCCGGGCGCGGGCAGGTGGTCGGAGTCCCGGTAGGCCCGTGCGCAGGTGAGCAGGTTGGCGCCGGCCGCCCGCATGTCGCCGGCGAGGCCGTCCAGCAGGGCCGTCCAGGCGGCGCCGCACCCCTGCAGCGCCGCTCCCGTCCGCCAGCCGGGCAGGCTCCCGGCCGCCCTCGCGCCGGGCTCCGCCAGCTTCGCCGTCTCCTCCGGCACCTTGTCGGCGACGGTCAGCGCGTTGTGCCCGGCCGCGGTCAACTCGCCCGGCCTGACGGTGAATCCCGGGTGTGGTGCCATCGCGTCCCCTTGCCGGCGGTGTCGGTCGCGGGCGCTATGGTAGCCGTGTGTACCCGAGCGGGCACGTAGTGTCGATAAAGGGGATGGGGGATGGACCTCGCGGGCCTGAGGGACGCCGGCCTGGCGGACCTCCACACCGCGGCGGACGCGTACGACGAGCTCTGCAGGGCGTACGCCCGGCACGTCGCCGACTGGAGGGGCGGCACCGCCGATCGGGTCCGCGGGTCCGGGTGGAGCGGCCCGGCGGCCACCGCCGCGGCGACCGTCCTGGACGGTGTCACCGGCAAGCTGGACGCGGCGATGACCGAACTCGGCTGCATCGGCCGGGAACTGCGCGCCTGCGCCGACTCCCTGGCCCTCGCCCAGGGCACGCTCCACCAGGCGCTCGCGGACGCCCGGGCCGAGGGCTTCGCGGTCGACGGCGCGGGCGCGGTGAGCCGGCCCGCGTCGGACAACCCCTTCCGGGCCGTCGGCTGGGAAGCCCGGCAGAAGGCCGCCGCCGAGGACATCGCCCGGCGGATCGGCTCGGCGCTGTCCGCGGCGACCAGGGCCGACGAGGGCCTGGCCGCGGAGCTCGACCGGTTCGCGCGCCAGGCGAACGACGCGTCCGGTCTGGACGGGCGGACGGCCGCCGCGGACGTCCTCCGGGAGGAGCGTGCCGACCCGCTCTGGAGGCGGAACATGCCAGCCGGGGGCGCGACGCCGACGGAGGTCCGCGCCTGGTGGCAGGGCCTCGGCCCGCAGGGGCGGCAGTGGTTCCTCGACCACCACCCGGAGGAGCTCGGCAACCTCGACGGCGTCCCCGCGCAGGTGCGGGACCAGGTGAACCGGGCGCGGCTGGAGGCCCTCCTGAGGGCCGCCCGGGACAGGGCGGCGGCGGGCCTGCCGCCGACCCCCGGCGACCGGGCGGCCCTCGCCCGTTACGGGCCCGTCGCCGACCGGCTCGGAACGGGCCGGGGCGAGCCGCCGCTCTATCTGCTCGGCCTCGGCGAAGCGGGCCGGGGGCGGGCGATCCTCTCCTACGGGAATCCGGACACCGCCACCGACATCGCCGTCTACGTGCCGGGGATCACCACCACCACCGAGAGCCTGGGCACGGCGGGAAACGTGCACGACGGCACCAACGAGGCGGAGAACGCGCTGAGCCTCTACCGCGCCGCCGGCGCCAGGGCCCCGGCGGGGCGCGCGGTCGCCTCGATCGTCTGGCTCGGCTACGACCCGCCGGGAGCCGACTTCGGGGCCGCCTCCACCAGGGCGGGCAAGGACGGCGCCCCGGCGTACGCGAGGTTCCTGAGCGGGCTGCGGGCGAGCAACGAGGGGGTCCGCCCGCCGCACGTGACCGCGGTCGGGCACAGCTACGGCTCGTACCTGGTGGGCCGGGCGGCCGGGCTGGCGGCCAAGCCGGGGTCGCCGGACTCGCCCCCCGACGACGTGGTCCTCCTCGGCAGTCCGGGCGTCGGCGCGGACCGGGCCTCCGACCTGGGGCTGCCCCCGGGCCGGGTCTGGGTCGGTGCGGCCGACAACGACGTGGTGACGCACACCCCGTCCAGGCTGAGCATCGATCCGGACGAACGCTGGTTCGGGCGGGATCCGGCCAGCAGGCACTTCGGCGCGAACCGCTTCACCGTCGACGACTGGAGCCGGGGGAACCCCGTCGACGCCCACACCAAGTACCTGACCGGCCGGGGCGGGCCCTCGCTGGGCAACGTCGCGGCCATCGTCACGGGCAGCGGCGACGTCCGTCTGACGGGCGGGCGCTGACGACCGGGTGCTGACGACCGGGCGGGCGGCGGAGCCGGGGCGGCGGACGCCTGGATGGCGGGCGCCTGGATGGCGGGCGCCCGGGCGCCCCGGGCGCGGCGGCGGCCGTACGGGCCGCACCGGTCGGCGCCGTCACGCCCAGTCCCACCGGATCCCGAGGATGCACGGCCGCAGCGCCGTCGCGACCAGGTGAACGCAGTGGTGTCCGTCGAGGGTGAGTTCCTCGGTCTCGTAGGGCGTTCCTCCGGGGGAGTGCAGGGCGAAGCGGTGGCAGCGGACGGGGAGGGCCGCGGGGTGGAAGGTGACCTGCAGGACGTACTGGCCGGCGCCGGAGTTGAAGCCGCGGACGTACTCGCAGCTGGGGTCGGGGGAGGGGGCGTCGTCGAAGCCGTAGCCGAGGAGGTGGGTGTCGCCGGCGCGCAGCCGGCGGTCGAGGAGGAGTTCGGCGACGAGCAGGTGGTGGGCGCGGTCGTGGCGGATTCGGCCGGGGCGGCAGTTCTCCTCGGCGCGGACGCCGACGCCGGTGATGTCGCAGCCCGGGTCGCCCTGGTAGAGGGCGAGGTAGCGGTCGGTGCCGTCGCGGTGGGCGCGCAGGGCGTGTTGGGAGTCGCGGCGGGTGATCTGGCGGTCGGGGCCGAGGCGGACGCGTTCGATGTGGGTGATGGTGTGCAGGCCGGTGTCGCGGGGGCCGGCGATGGTGGCGAGCAGGTCGTCGACGGCGGTGGCGGGGGAGATGAGGTCGCGGTAGGGGCGGACGGGCGGTCCGGCCGGGGTGGTGTCGGCGGCGCGGCGGGGGCCGAGCAGCCGGGTGAGGGAGCGGTCGGGGAGGTCGAGGACCTCTTCGAGGGCGGCGACGGCGCGGAGCGATTCGGGGCGTTCGGGGCGGCGCCGGCCCTGTTGCCAGTAGCTGAGGCTGGTGAGGCCGACGTGGACGCCGCGCAGGGCGAGGTGGCGGCGGATGCGGTGGAGGGCGAGGCCGCGGGTGGCGATGGCGGTGCGCAGGGCGAGGTGGAAGGGGCCGGTGCGCAGGGCGGCTGCGAGGTCGGCCTGGTCGGTGCGGTGGATGACGGCCTCCTGGTGTGGGGGTGGGCAGACCGTGTTTGACCGTGAATATTCACATCCGGTCGGGGGTTTGTCACCGGTTCCGGCTCGTCGCGCGGGGGTTTCCGGGGTGGCGTTCACACCGGGGACCGCCCGTTCACACCCGAACTCGGGTGGCCTCGGAGGCCGTTGACCGGATCCGGCCACGGCGCGATGCTCATGGCGCGATCCGGACCGCGCCCCCACACAGCACTTCGCTTCGCTCGTGCAAGGAGGCACCTCCCCCATGCCAGTTCCACGCATACGGCTGCGCCGTGCGGTCTCACTGCTCGCCCTCGGCGTGCTGGGCCCGGCGCTGACCGTCGCGGCGACCACCCCCACGGCCGCCGCGACCCCCACCGCCGACCGGGCCGCGGCCCGGGTCCGGCAGGCCGCCGCACCCGGCAGCACGGCCGATCTGGCCGGCACCTACAAGAAGCTCAACATCATCATGCAGCAACAGCAGCAGACCAACTGGTGCTGGGCGGCGAGCGGGAACACCATCGCCACCTGGTTCGGCTACTCCTACAGCCAGAACCAGTTCTGCAACGCCGCGTTCGGCCGCTCGGCCAACTCCGGCTGCCCCAACAGCCAGGCCACCCTGGGCGACGTGCAGAACGGCCTGAGCCGGATCGGCGTCAACCCGGGTTCGTACGTCACCGGGTACCTGCGCTACGGCACGGTGCAGGCCGAGGTGGACGCCGACCGGCCGATCGAGACGCGCATCCAGTGGAGCTCCGGCGGCGGTCACATGCACGTCGTCTACGGCTACGACACCGGCAACAACTGGGTGTACTGGGGCGACCCGTGGCCGTCCAACTACCGCTACAACTGGGCGGACTACTGGTACTACGTGAACAACGACACGTTCTCGTGGACCCACTCCCTGTACCGGATCGGCGCGTGAGGGGCGACCATGACTGACCTCGGAAGGGCCCGTCGGGCCGCCGTCACCGCCCTGCTCGCCGCCGGTCTCGGGCTGGTGCTCGCGCCGGCCGCGCACGCGGGCTCCCCGGCCGGCGCCCCGGCGCCGCTGTCCGCGGCCGACCTGGCCGGGGCCCGCAGCGCGGTCCAGGACCGGGCGGTCCTGGACCGGGTGGGCCACTTCTTCGCCCGCAGGGGCGTCCCGCCGACCGGGCAGCTCACCCTCGGCGCGGCGGAGGAGGCCCGGGCGGCCGGCGCGGCCGCGCCGCGGCTGACCGGCGACACCGTGCCGGTCTACACCCTGGACGCGGCCTTCGTGGCGGGCGCCGCGGGCGTGCCGGTGGCGAAGGCCGAGTTCACCGCGAGCACGGTGGTCGCGGCGGACGGGCAGACGGCCTCGGTGTGGACGGTCCGGCAGGGCGGTGCCTGGAGGGTCGTCAACATCGCGTCCGGCGGTGACGAGGGCGACTACGCGGCGAAGGCGGCGAGCGGTGGCGGCGGCACCGCGTTCCGCGAGCCGCAGGTCAACGCCTGGTACGTGCTGCGCGACGGCCGGGTGCTGCCGCTGGACGACGAGGCGCGGCGCTCGGTGGGCGCGGGCGGGGTGTCGCTGGCCGCGTACCAGCAGCTGGTGCACCAGCGGTACGGGGACAAGCTGCCCGGCTCGGCGTACGACCGGGCGGGTGAGGGCGGCGGCTACCCGCTGGCGGCCGGTCCGGAACGGGCGGCGGGCGGCGGTTCGGCGCTGCCGGCGGTGACGGCGGCCGCGGCCCTGGGCGCCACCGCGCTCGCGGGTGCGGGCGCGGCCCTGCGGCGGCGGAGGGCGGGCGTCCGGGCTTAGCCCCTGGATGCGCCGCACGCGGGACGGGCGGGGTCCGGCCGACACGGCCGGGCCCCGTCGTCGTGTCCGGAGGGTGACGGCGGCCGGGTGACCGGCCGGGTGCGCTCCGTGATGTGTCCTGGAAGTGCAGCTTCCGCACGAGGAATTGACGCAACGTTGATCTGTCGTTCGCCGCCCGGGGGCGGTTCCGGGTGACGGACGGTAGATACGATGTGGCGGTCGGTCAGTGCGGGCCGACGTGTGCCGAGAGCGGGGAAGGGGTGGGGCGGCAGGAGCCGACCACGAGCCCGGCGCCGGGAAAGGGGAGCCGCAGTGGCCGACAGGGATGACAGGCAGTCGAGTGCCCAGGTGTGGGGCGCGGTGGTGGTGGTGGCGTCCGCGCTCGCCGTGGTCGCGGCCTACCTGATCAACGGGGCGGCGCTGGTCCTGGCGGTCGCCGGGGTCGAGGTGCTGCTGGTGATGGTGCACGTCGGTCGCAGGTGGCGTGCGATGCACCGGGAACCCGCCCCGCGCGGACACCGGTCCTCCGCCGCCAGCCCGGACGCCGCGCACTGCGAGCGCTGCCGCCGGGCCCGCGAGGCGCTGGACGCCCGGCAGGCGCGCGGCGGTGCCGCCCGGCCGGTGGTGGCTCCGCGCTCGCAGGCGCAGGCGGGCCCGGCCTCGTGGTCCGGCCCCGCGCCCGTCCCCGGCCCGGACGTCGAGCCGCACCCGGGGGCCGGTCCCGAGGCCGGCCTGGTCGACCGCCCGCCGTACCCGCGCCGCCCGCAGGGCCGGGCGCCGTACGAGCGCCCGTGGACGGCGGAACGGGCGGTCACCCGGTCCGTGGACCGGGCGGCCGCCCGCCGTGGTGCGCCGGGTTCAGCCGGCCGCGCTGTACGCCACCAGTGAGACCCCGACGTACTGCACGATGAACGCGCCCAGGGTGAAGGCGTGGAACACCTCGTGGAAGCCGAACCAGCGGGGTGAGGGGTTGGGCCGCTTGAGCCCGTACACCACGCCGCCGATGCTGTAGAGCACCCCGCCGACGATCATCAGCACCAGGACGGCGACTCCGCCGGCCCGCAGGAAGTCGGGCAGGAAGAAGGCGGCGGCCCAGCCGAGCGCGATGTACACGGGGGTGTACAGCCAGCGCGGCGCGCCGACCCAGAACACCCGGAACGCTATCCCGGCCAGTGCGCCGCCCCAGACCGCCCAGAGCAGCAGCTGCTGGGCGGCGCCCTTGAGCAGCAGCATCGTGAACGGCGTGTAGGTGCCCGCGATGATCAGGAAGATGTTCGCGTGGTCGAGCCGGCGTAGCACGGCGTCGCCGCGCGGCCCCCAGTCGAAGCGGTGGTAGACCGCGCTCACCCCGAACAGCAGCCAGGCGCTGACCGAGTAGACGGTGCAGGCGATCCGGGCCGGCGTGGATTCGGCCAGGCAGATCAGCACGATCCCGGCGGCCACGGTGGCGGGGAACATGCCGGCGTGCAGCCAGCCGCGCCACTTCGGCTTGTGCTCGGTGCTCTCACTCTCCGTGCTCCCGAGGAGCTCAGCAGTCATGCGCTGCATGCTACCCGCTACCTACGGGGCCGTAGGTTACTGGCTCGTAGTGAAGTGGCGATCGTCACTCTTGGACGTTTTGGAGCATTCGGAGAGGGGGTGGAGGCGCCCGGGGCGCGGCGCGGGTGGCTCGTTACTGGCTGGTAATCATACTTACTGTAGTAAAAGATGCGTCAATTTCGCCTTCGTGCCGTGATTCGGCCCCGAGGCCGGAGCTACGCTGCAAGCACCCTCAGACCCCCGCTACGCCATCTCCTCGCCGAGATGGCGTGAAACGGAGCGATCGTGTCGTACGAGATCTCTGCTCTCAGCGCCTCCGCGCCCACCCGTCACCAGCGCCTGCTGGCGTGGGTGAGCGAGATCGCCGAGCTCACCCAGCCGGACCGCGTCGAGTGGTGCGACGGCTCCGACGAGGAGTACCAGCGCCTCGCGGACCTGCTGGTGGCTCAGGGCACCTTCAAGAAGCTCAACGAGGAGAAGCGCCCCAACTCCTACTACGCCGCCTCGGACCCGACGGACGTGGCGCGCGTCGAGGACCGCACCTACATCTGCTCCGAGCAGGAGAAGGACGCCGGCCCGACCAACAACTGGAAGGCCCCCGCCGAGATGCGGGAGGTCTTCCAGGGCGAGAACGGCCTGTTCCGCGGTTCGATGAAGGGCCGCACGATGTACGTCGTGCCCTTCTCGATGGGCCCGGTCGGCTCCCCGCTGGCCGCCTACGGCGTCGAGATCACCGACTCCGCCTACGTCGCCGTGTCGATGCGCGTGATGACCCGCATGGGCAAGGCCGTGCTGGACCAGCTCGGCGAGGACGGCGACTTCGTCAAGGCCGTGCACACCGTCGGCGCCCCGCTGGCCGAGGGCCAGGCGGACGTGCCGTGGCCGTGCAACAGCACCAAGTACATCTCGCACTTCCCGGAGAGCCGCGAGATCTGGTCCTTCGGCTCGGGCTACGGCGGCAACGCCCTGCTCGGCAAGAAGTGCTACGCGCTGCGCATCGCCTCGACCATGGCCCGCGACGAGGGCTGGCTGGCCGAGCACATGCTGATCCTCAAGCTGACCCCGCCGTCGGGCGAGGTCAAGTACGTCGCGGCCGCCTTCCCGTCGGCCTGCGGCAAGACCAACCTGGCGATGCTCCAGCCGACCGTCCCGGGCTGGAAGGTCGAGACGATCGGCGACGACATCGCCTGGATGCGCTTCGGCGCCGACGGCCGGCTCTACGCCATCAACCCCGAGGCCGGCTTCTTCGGCGTCGCCCCCGGCACCGGCGTGGACACCAACGCCAACGCCATCGAAACCCTCTGGGGCAACACGGTCTTCACCAACGTCGCCCTCACCGACGACGGCGACGTGTGGTGGGAGGGCCTGACCGAGGAGCCCCCGGCGCACCTCACCGACTGGCGCGGCAACGACTGGACGCCGGAGTCCGGCACCCCGGCCGCCCACCCGAACGCCCGCTTCGCCGTCCCGGCCGCGCAGTGCCCGACCATCGCCCCCGAGTGGGAGGACCAGGCGGGCGTGCCGATCTCGGCGATCCTGTTCGGCGGCCGCCGCGCCACCGCCGTCCCGCTGGTGACGGAGTCCTTCGACTGGCAGCACGGCGTCTTCCTCGGCGCCAACATCGCCTCCGAGAAGACCGCCGCCGCCGAGGGCACCGTGGGCGAGCTGCGCCGCGACCCGTTCGCGATGCTGCCGTTCTGCGGCTACAACATGGGCGACTACTTCGCCCACTGGCTGAAGGTCGGCGCCCAGGCGGACGCCGCCAAGCTGCCGAAGATCTACTACGTCAACTGGTTCCGCAAGAACGCCGAGGGCTCGTTCGTCTGGCCCGGCTACGGCGAGAACAGCCGCGTGCTGAAGTGGATCGTCGAGCGCCTGGAGGGGACCGGCGACGGCGTCGAGACCCCGATCGGCGTGCTGCCGACCGTCGAGGGCTTCGACCTCGGCGGCCTGGACCTCTCGAAGGAGGACCTCGACCTGCTCTTCACCGTGGACGCCGACATCTGGCGCCAGGAGGCCGCACTCGTGCCGGCCCACCTGGAGCTGTTCGGCGAGCACACCCCGAAGGAGCTGTGGGACGAGTACCGGAGCCTGGTCGCGCGCCTCGGCTGAGCCTGAGCCTCAGCCGAGCGAGAGGCGGGGGCGCGGCACGAACCGCGCACCCGCCGAGCGACAGGACGGCCGGAGTTCCGCCGGACGGTCTTTCCCCGACCAAGGAGACCGTCCGGGCCGGAACTCCGGCCGTAGTGCTTTTCCGGGGCGCCCGAGGGGCGCCCCGCGGGCGGGGTCCTCTCGAGGGGCGTCCTTTCGAGGGGCGTCCTCCGAGGCGGGTCCCTCAGGGCTGGGTGTAGCCGCTCAGGAAGTCGCCGATCCTGGTCACCGCGTCGGTGATCTCCTCCGCCCGCGGCAGGGTGACCAGCCGGAAGTGGTCCGGTTCGGGCCAGTTGAAGCCGGTGCCCTGGACCAGCAGGATGCGCTGGGAGCGCAGCAGGTCCAGCACCATCTGCGCGTCGTCCTTGATCTTGTAGACCTTGGGGTCCAGCCGGGGGAACGCGTACAGCGCGCCCTTGGGCTTGACGCAGCTGACCCCCGGGATCTCGTTGAGCAGCCGGTAGGCCGCGTCCCGCGAGGCCAGCAGCCGCCCGCCGGGCAGCACCAGGTCGCGGATCGACTGCCGGCCGCCGAGCGCGGCGGCCACCGCGTGCTGGGCGGGCATGTTGGCGCACAGCCGCATCGAGGCGAGCACGGTCAGGCCCTCGACGTAGCTGCGGGCCCGCTGCCGGTCGCCGGAGAGCACCATCCAGCCGGAGCGGAAGCCCGCGACCCGGTACGCCTTGGACAGGCCGTTGAAGGTGACGCAGAAGAGGTCGGGCGCGAGGGTGGCCAGCGGGACGTGCTCGGCGTCGTCGTAGAGGATCTTGTCGTAGATCTCGTCGGCGTAGACCACCAGCTGGTGCCGGCGGGCGATCTCGGCGATGCCCTCCAGCACCTCGCGCGGGTAGACCGCGCCGGTCGGGTTGTTCGGGTTGATCACCACGATGGCCCGGGTCCGGTCGGTGACCTTGGCCTCGATGTCGGCGAGGTCCGGGTACCACTCGGACTGCTCGTCGCAGCGGTAGTGCACCGCGGTGCCGCCGGCCAGCGAGACCGACGCCGTCCAGAGCGGGTAGTCCGGGGCCGGGACGAGCACCTCGTCGCCGTCGTCCAGCAGCGCGGTCATGGCGAGCTGGATCAGCTCCGAGACGCCGTTGCCGAGGAAGACGTCCTCGACGCTCAGCCCGTGCAGGCCGCGCTCCTCGTAGTGCATGACCACCGCGCGGCGCGCGGAGAGCAGGCCCTTGGAGTCGCCGTACCCGTGCGCGGACGCGAGGTTGCGCAGGATGTCCTGGAGGATCTCCGGCGGTGCCTCGAAGCCGAAGGTGGCGGGGTTCCCGGTGTTGAGCTTGAGGATGCGGTGGCCCTGTTCCTCCAGCCGCATCGCCTCGTCGAGCACCGGGCCGCGGATGTCGTAGCAGACATTGGCGAGCTTGCTGGACTGGATGACCTGCATGCCTGCCTACTTTAGGGGCACCTGCGGCACCTCGGCGCGCGTCCGGGGACACGCGCCGAGCCCGCTCGAACGGCCCCCTTGGATCGGCAGGCCGGGGTGTCAGCCGACCTTCCAAACCAGGGGCGCGGTGTCCAGGATGTTCCCGTACGTGAGGAAGCTGGGCGGGGTCTCGTTCGGAACGAGATAGACGGCACACAGCTTCACGGACTGCCCGTCGGCGAGTGGGACCAGCGACCGGGTGTCGCACTGCGGGATCGCCTTCTGCAGGGTCGCGGCCGGCAGCGCGCCCGCCGAGTGGTCCCGGGGCTTCACCCAGACCCGCATCATGTAGGCGTCCTCGCCCAGCGGGGCGCCGGTGCGGTTGGTGAAGGTGACGGTGACGTAATAGGGGGTCTTGCCGTCGGTGCTCGCCGCGGGGAGGCGGAACGGGGCGATCTCGGCGGCGGTGCCCTTCACGACCGAGACGGCCGAGGCGTCCACCACCGAGCTCTTGCCGACGTAGCGGCCGGTGGCGCCGAGCGGCAGCGGGCGGTCGTAGCTCACCTGGGTGACGTTGCCGCCGCCGGCGGTCGCGGCCGGCTGCGGGCCGCCCCCGCCGGGCGGGGCGGAGGCCGCGGGTGAGGAGGCCGCCGGCGGGGGAGCGGCCGGGGCCGAGGAGGGGGCGGTGGCGGCGGGCGCGGTGGTCACGGCGACCGGCGCGGTCGGGTCGGCCACCGGGTCGGCGTTGTCCGGCCCGCAGGCCGACACCGCCAGGACGAGTGCCGCCGCCGGCAGGCCGGCCGCGAGCGCGCGGGTGGATCGGGTCTTCTTCACGGTCGTTCCCCCGTTGGATGATGTGGTCCGTGCGTCCCGCCCCGTCGCCGGGCGCCGCACGCCGTGCGGGCGCGATCGAGAGGGGGTGCGCCGGTGATGCTAGCCGCAGCCGGCGCGGTACTGGCCGGTTTTCTGGTGGCTCCGCTGGTGCGCGGCCTGGTCGCCCGGTTCGCCGTTCCCGAAGGTGAACCCTGGTGCGCTGCCTGTCCGTTGTGCGGGCGGGAGGTGCGCCTGCTGCCGCCGGGCGGGCGCTGCCCGGGCTGCCGGGGCCGGCTGGGCGCGGGCCCCTGGTCGGTGGAGCTGGTGGTGGCGGCCGTCGCCGTCGCGGTGGCGCGCGCGGCGGACGGGCCGTCGGCCGCGGTGCTGGGCTGGACGGCGGTGCTGGGCGTGGTGCTGGGGTTCGTCGACGCGCGGGTGCGCCGGCTGCCGTACCCGCTGACCCTGCCGCTGGCCGGCGGGGTGGCGGTGCTGCTGGCGGTGGCGGCGCTGACGGAGGGGCGCCCCGGGGTGCTGCTGCGCTGCCTGCTGGCGGCTTGCACGGTCGGTGCGCTGCTCGAACTGGCCGTCTGGCTGGGCGCCCTGGGCCCGGGTGACTCCCCGTTGGGGTTCGCCCTGGGCGGGTTGCTCGGCTGGTTCGGGTGGCGTGCGGCGGCCGGCGGACTGCTGGCCGCGGTGGTGCTGGCCGGGCTCTGGGCGAGCCTGCGGGCCGCGGTGGAGCTGGCGCGCCGCCGGCCGGTGCGCGGACTCGACGTTCCGGTGGGGCCGTTCCTGCTGCTCGGCGCGCTGCTGGCGGTGCTGGCCGGGTAGCGACGGACACGGCGGGGCCCGCCGTACCGCGTGGGTACGGCGGGCCCCGCCGCCGGCGCGCGGGCTCCACCCTCGAGGAGCGGCGCGCCGCGGGCCTGTCCCCGGTGCCCCGTCCACCGGGTGCCCCCCGGTCCGCCCCGGGCGGACGACGGGGTGGGGCGACAGGCCCCGGGAATTACGGCATCTTGTGGACGAACGGGCCGACCGCGTTGGAGAACGCGTTGCCGTTGTTGGCGTCCCAGTTGGTGGACCAGGTCATCGCGCCGCGGATGGTCGGCCACTTGGCCGGCGGGACGAAGCTTCCGCAGTTGTTGCCGGTGGCCAGGCAGTCCAGCGCGTTGTTCACCACGGTCGGCGAGACGTAGCCGCCGCCGGCCGCCCGGGTGGAGGCGGGGACGCCGATGCCGACCTGGTCGGGCCGCAGGCCGCCCTGGATGTGGGTGCAGACCTGCGAGGTGATGAAGTCGATGGTGCCCTGGTTGTAGACCTTGCCGTCGCAGCCGTTCATGCCGCCCGAGTTGTAGAACTGGGTGTTGACGACGGTGAGGATGTCCTTGGTGTTCAGCGCCAGCTGGAAGTAGGCGCCGGCGGTGCTGTACATCCCGATGGTCTCGGGCGCCATGGTCAGGACGAAGCCGGGGCCGACCTTGGCCTGCAGGGCGTGCAGCGCGTTGCCGAGCGGGCCGGCCTGGACGCCGTTCTCCAGGTCGACGTCGATGCCGTCGAAGCCGTAGTCCTTGATGATCGCGTAGGCGCTGTTGACGAAGTTGTTCCCGGCGGTGGCGTCGCCGACGGTGATCGCCCCGTTCTGGCCGCCGATGGAGAGGATCACCTTCTTGCCGGCCGCCTGCTTGGCCTTGACGTCGGCGCGGAACTGCGCGTCGGTGTAGCCGCCGAGGGCCTTGGACAGGCCCGGGTCCAGGGTGAAGCTGATCGCGCCGGTCTGGGTGGGCACGGCGTCGGCGAAGGAGACCGCGATGATGTCGTAGGCGCTCTGGACGTCGCTCAGGCGCTGCGGGGTCGAGTTGTTGTCGAAGTTCTGCCAGTAGCCGGTGACCGCGTGCGCGGGCAGGCCGGTGACCGGCGGGGTGGTGGCGGTCGCGGTGGCGGTGGGGGTCGGCGTCGCGGTCTGGGTGGGGGTCGCGGTGGCCGTCGGGGTCGGCGTGGCCGTCTTCGTCGGCGTGGCGGTGGCGGTGGCCGTCGGCGACGGGGTGGGGGTGGCGGTCGGGCTCGGCGTGGAGGTGCCGCCCGGGCCGGCCAGTGCGACGTCGTCGGCGAGGTAGGCGCTCTGGCCGTACCAGCCGTGCAGGTAGACGGTGACGCTGGTCGCGCTGGCGCCGGTGGTGAAGGTGGTGGACAGCTGGTTCCAGCTGTTCTGGTTCGACCAGGTCGACGGGTCGGTGCCGCCGGTGCCGCGGGCCCCGAGGTAGACGTACGGGCCCTGGACCCACGCGCTCAGCGTGTAGCTGGTGTTGGGCAGCACGCTGATGGTCTGGGTGCACTCGGCGGTGTCGCCGGCGCCCGGGGTGGCCTGCAGCGCGCCGGTGCCGGAGTGGACCGGGGAGGACACCGTGGTGGCGGCGCCGGCGCAGTTCCAGCCGCCGAGCCCGCCGTCGAAGCCGCCGTTGGTGACCAGGTTGCCGACCGCGGCGTTGGCGCCCCCGGCGAAGAGGGCCAGACCGCCGCCGGCCAGGGCGAGGGCGGTGGCGCCGGCCGCGACGGCCGGGAGGGTGCTGCGCCGGCGCTTGTGCGCGGGCTGGTTCAGCGAACGGGCCATGGGGTGACGCTCCTGGGGGAGGAGCGGCCGCCGCGGTGGGGGGCGCGGCGGCCGCGTGTGGGGGAGGGGAGGTCCGCGATGGGGCTCGGGTGGGACGGGATCCGTGGGGTTCGTTCCGTCCTGGGTCACAAGCTGGACTAGACCATTGCGGGTCGTCAAGCATCGGGCGGTCGGCTTACGGGTCCCTTAAGGATTCGGAGACCGTTCCGTGTCCGCCGACGAACCATCCCCGGCCGAGCCCGGCGCGCCCGCCGGAACAGACTCCGCACAGGACCGTGACCAGACCGCTACCTGCGGCTTTACCGTGCGCCTGCCTGCCGGAGTAGGCTGCGCCGGGGTGGTGACGCACCAGCTGAACGAGTACGGAGGGGTCCGGAAAACATGGGTCTGCGCGATGTCGCCGAACGGACGCCTGGGCTGCGCACCCTGCTGGGCGGGATGTACGGGCTCTACGGCCGCCGGGTCGAGGTCCACCTGGCCCGCACCCCGCACCACATCGGCGTGATCCTCGACGGCAACCGCCGCTGGGCGAAGGCGACCGGCGGCTCCACCGCCTACGGCCACCAGCGCGGCGCCGACAAGATCAGCGAGTTCCTCGGCTGGTGCGACGAGACGCACGTCAAGGTCGTCACCCTGTGGATGCTCTCCACCGACAACCTGGACCGGCCGGCCGACGAGCTCGTGCCGCTGCTCGGGATCATCGAGGACGCCGTCACCGGCCTGGCCTCCGCCCGCCGCTGGAAGGTCCACCCCGTCGGCGCGCTGGACCTGCTCCCGCAGCACACCGCCGACGTGCTCAAGCGCGCCGCCGACGAGACCGCCGACATCGACGGCATCACCGTCAACGTCGCCGTCGGCTACGGCGGCCGGCACGAGATCGCCGACGCCGTCCGCTCGCTGCTCCAGGAGCACGCCGGGCGCGGCACCTCGATCGAGGAGCTGGCGGAGATCCTCGACGTCGAGCACATCGCCGAGCACCTCTACACCCGCAACCAGCCCGACCCCGACCTGATCATCCGCACCTCGGGCGAGCAGCGCCTGTCCGGCTTCCTGCTCTGGCAGAGCGCGCACAGCGAGTTCTACTTCTGCGAGGCGTACTGGCCGGCCTTCCGCAAGGTCGACTTCCTGCGGGCGCTGCGCGCCTACGAGCAGCGGAACCGCCGCCTCGGCCTGTAGCGGCCCGACCAGGGGATCCGGCCTCCGGGGCCCGCGGCCGGGCTCCCCGGGGCGGGTCGGCGCGAAGTGACCGCCGTAGGGCTGGCCTACCCGCGCGCGGCGCGAGGCCAAACGTTCACCGGCAATGATCCGTCAGTTCGCCGGGGACGCGAATGCACCGCCCCTCGCCTGGGAATACTCCACTCAGTCCGGTCCCGAGGCCACCGGGGCAGCGGGGGCCGGCATGCCGCGGATGACGCAGGGTCATCCGCTCTGGAGGCCTAGTGGTCAGTTCCAAGAGCCGCCGGACACCAGACCGGCGCACGTACGTTCTCGACACCAGCGTGCTCCTCGCGGACCCGCTCGCCATGACCCGCTTCGACGAGCACGAGGTCGTCCTGCCGGTGGTCGTCGTCACCGAGCTGGAGGCCAAGCGGCACCATCCGGAGCTGGGCTACTTCGCCCGCCAGGCGCTGCGGCTGCTCGACGACTACCGCATCCGCCACGGCCGGCTCGACGAGCCGATCCCGGTCGGAGAGCTCGGCGGCACCATCAGGGTCGAGCTCAACCACTCCGACCTGTCGATACTGCCGGCCGGCTACCGGTCCGGCGGGGGCGAGGCGGACACCCGGATCCTCGCGGTCGCCCGCAACCTGCAGGCCGAGGGGTACGACGTCACCGTCGTCTCCAAGGACCTGCCGCTGCGGATCAAGGCCAGCTCGGTGGGCCTGCTCGCCGAGGAGTACCGGGCCGAGCTCGCGATCACCTCCGGCTGGACGGGCATGTCCGAGCTGCACGTCCAGGCCGATCAGGTGGACGCGCTGTTCGCGGCCGGCCACGACGCCGCGGTGGACGTCGAGGGGGCCGCCGAACTCCCGGTCCACACCGGGCTGGTGCTCACCTCGGAACGCGGCCGGGCGCTCGGCCGGGTGACGGGCGACGGCAGGGTCCGGCTGGTGCGCGGCGAGCGGGAGGCGTTCGGGCTGCGCGGGCGCAGCGCCGAGCAGCGGGTGGCCTTGGACCTGCTGCTCGACCCGGACGTCGGGATCGTCTCGATGGGCGGCCGGGCGGGCACCGGCAAGTCCGCCCTGGCGCTGTGCGCCGGTCTGGAGGCGGTGCTGGAGCGGGGGCAGCACCGCAAGGTGATGGTCTTCCGGCCGTTGTACGCGGTCGGCGGGCAGGAGCTCGGCTACCTGCCGGGTTCCGAGACGGAGAAGATGAGCCCCTGGGCGCAGGCGGTCTTCGACACCCTCTCCGCCGTCACCACCCCGGACGTGATCGAGGAGGTCATCTCCCGGGGGATGCTGGAGGTGCTGCCGCTGACCCACATCCGGGGGCGCTCGCTGCACGACGCCTTCGTGATCGTGGACGAGGCCCAGTCGCTGGAGCGCAACGTCCTGCTGACGGTGCTGTCCCGGATCGGCCAGGGGTCGCGGGTGGTGCTCACCCACGACGTGGCGCAGCGGGACAACCTCCGGGTCGGCCGCTACGACGGCGTGGTGGCGGTGGTGGAGAAGCTGAAGGGGCATCCACTCTTCGCGCACATCACGCTCACGCGCTCGGAGCGTTCGCCGATCGCGGCGCTGGTCACGGAGATGCTGGAGGACATCAGCCCGTGATTCCGCCCTGATCGGGGCATAGTAGGACAATAAGGTCAACTCATGGCGTGGGGCCCGCTCCTGACGGAGCGGGCCCCCGCCCCTTTCATCACATCGAGTGCTTTCTGTCCGGAGAACTCCCGTGCGGTGAATGTGACATGCGCCACGCGGGCGGGAATTGCGTCGACAGTGCCGGGTACGGCATGGTGAGGGTTCTGTCAGGCCCCGCGTACGGTGCGGCAGGGCTTCCGGACCCCGGAAGTCAGGCCCCGGATGGTCCACCAACTCCGGTCGGTGGACAGACAATTGAACACCGATGAGCCGTACGCCGCCCGATTCCAACGCCCGGTCGCCTCACCTCGGCCGGACGCCGGGCCAGCACCTCCCGTGACCAGAGCACCTGCGGAGGTCAGTGCCAAGGGGCATGTTGCGCCCGCACGGTCACGCGTGGGCGATGCTGGAAGGAATCCATGTGACTCGGATCTCGGTCCGGGGAGTCGCTGTGGCCTCCGCCACCGCCGTCACCGCAGTCGGTGCCGTCGTGGGTGTGGCCTCGGGCAGCGAGGGCAAGACGACGCAGACGGTCGACGTCGCCGGCGCGACCCTGCTTGCCGAAGTCCCCTCTGGCGCCCAGGCGCAGACCATCAGTGACAACATCGGCCAGCAGGCCTCCGCCCAGCAGGCCTCGGCCGACGCTGCGGCCAAGGCCGCCGCCGAGCAGAAGGCCGCCGAGGAGGCCGCGCGCCAGAAGGCCGCCGCGGACGCCCAGGCGAAGGCGGACGCCCAGGCCAAGGCCGACGCGGAGAAGGCGGCCAAGGCCGCCGACGACAAGCGCAAGGCCGACGAGGCCGCCGCGAACCGCTCCAAGGCCCGGTCGGCGATGGCCGCCGTCGACAGCAGCACCCCGCCCGTCTCGGTGAGCCCCGGCTCCGTCCAGGACACCGCGCGGCAGATCGTCGGCGACGACACCCAGTTCCAGTGCTTCAGCCAGATCGTGAAGCGCGAGAGCGGCTGGGACTACACCGCGACCAACAAGAGCTCCGGTGCGTACGGTCTGGTCCAGGCGCTGCCCGGCACCAAGATGGCCTCCGCCGGTGCCGACTGGCGCACCAACCCCGCCACCCAGATCAAGTGGGGTCTGAGCTACATGAACAGCCGCTACGGCAGCCCCTGCGGCGCCTGGTCGTTCTGGCAGGCCCACAACTGGTACTAGGAGCACCGCCGCCACGGCGTGCACTCCCGACGGCCCCCGGCCGTCCGTCCTTCGGGGCGGGCGGCCGGGGGTCGTCGCGTCGTGCGGCCGTCGGAGCCGCCGGGCCCTCGGGGCGGAGTCGGGCCGCGCCGCCCGGGCTGCGCTGACCAGTGCGCCCACGGGCGGTGCGGGCCCGGGTGCGGACGCGGGGCGCGGGAAGGGGTCCTGGTTGCTTCCCGCACCGGCCGGTCCGCCGACGGTTGGCTCGCGGGGGCGACTCCGTGTTCCCCGGGGTCTCGCCCGACTCCTCCCCCGCGCTGCGCATCCGAAACCATCTGAAACCTGGTCTTTTGTCCAGGTTTGCCGGTGAGATTGTTCGGGCCGAACCCACCGGCGGCCGGACTCCCCGGGCCACCGCCGGGTAGCGTCATCCCTGACGGCCGTGGCGGGACCCACGGCGTTCCGCCGGCGGCGGCGGTTCGGCAGGGGAGCGGCGGTAACGGGGATGGCACGGGGCGGAAAGGCCTTCAAGGCCGTGGCCAAGGGCATGGCCGTGGTGGCGAGCGCGGCCGCCGTCATCGAACGGCGCCGGCGCGCCGCGATGGCGGCCGACCCGCACGAGCTCGCCGTCCCCGAACTGGCGGGCGCGCCCGAGCCCGTTCCGGCCCCCCGGATCGAACCCGCCCGGCCCGCGGACCTGCCGCCGGCCCCGGCCCAGGCCCCCGCGTCGGCCGGAGCCGCGCCCACCGTGGCCCCCGTCGCCCCCGTGCCGGTCGCGCACGCCGGGCTCGGGCGGGAGTACCACCCCGGCCGGCCCGCCACCCCCGCCGAGGCGGTGCCGTGGAGCCTTCGGGTGGCCGCCGAGTCGACCTGGCGGCTGCTGCTGCTCGGCGCCGCGCTCTACGCCGTCTTCTACATCGTCGACATGCTGCGGCTGGTCGCCTTCGCGGTGCTGGCCTCCCTGCTGATCTCCGCGCTGCTGGAGCCCTCGGTCTCCTGGCTGCGCCGGCGCGGGGTGCCGCGCTCGCTGGCGGCGGGCGGGGTGTTCCTCAGCGGCCTGGCCGGCATCGGCCTGGTCGGCTGGTTCGTGGTCTGGCAGGTGACGACCAACCTGTCCAAAGTGACCACCCAGGTCAAGGACGGCGTCAACCAGCTGCGCGACTGGATGATCACCGGGCCGCTGCACCTGACCCAGCAGCAGATCACCGACTTCGCGAACCAGATCACCAAGGCCATCACCACCAACACCGACCAGCTGACCTCGGCCTCGATCACCGGTGCCCAGATCGCCGTCGAGGTGCTGACGGCGGTGCTGATGACCTTCTTCACCACCTTCTTCTTCCTCTACGACGGCGGCCGGATCTGGAACTGGGCGCTGCGCGGCCTGCCCAGGCACTCCCGGTTCGCGATGGCGGGGGCCGGGCCCAAGGCCTGGGCGACGCTCACCGCGTACGTCCGCGGCACCGTCTGCGTGGCCTTCATCGACGCGGTCTGCATCGGCGTCGGGATCGACCTGCTCGGCGTGCCGCTGGCGATGCCGCTGGCCGTGATCATCTTCCTGGGCGCCTTCGTCCCGCTGGTCGGCGCCCTGGTCACCGGGACGGTGGCGGTGCTGATCGCCCTGGTCACCCAGGGGCCGTGGACGGCGCTGATGGTGCTGGTCGTGCTGGTCGCGGTGATGCAGATCGAGAGCCACATCCTCCAGCCGCTGATCCTCGGCCGCGCGGTGCGGGTGCACCCGCTGGGCGTGGTGCTCGGCGTCGCGGCGGGCGGCATCATCGGCGGCATCGGCGGAGCGGTGGTCGCCGTCCCGCTGATCGCCGTCACCAACACCGTGGTCACCCACCTGCGCCGCCGCAACGAGGCGGGGCAGGAGGTCTTCACCGCGCTGGAGGCCGCCCGGGAGGCGGCCGGCCGCAGCGCCGCGGCGAACGCGTCGGGCCCGTCGGGTCCGAACGCCTCCGGCGCGGACTCCGCGGCCGGGCACCCGCCCACCGTGCACCCGGAGGCGGCGCCGGTCACCAGCCCCTGAGGACCGGGACGAACGGCACCGCGAGGACGCCCAGCAGGGCGGCCTCGCCGACCAGGGCCACCCGCACCGCGCGGGCCCGGGTGTGGGCGGGGGTGAACGCGGTGAGGGCCCAGCCGAGGAGGGCCCCGCCCAGCGGGCCGGCCACGGGGGCGAGCAGGCCGAGGGCGACGACCGGGCCGTGGCCGAAGTCGGTCCAGATGAACGCGATCGGCAGCCACATCCCGATCGCGACCGCGACCAGGCCCCACGAGATCCAGGCGAAGGTCGGCCAGGCCGAGCCGGGCGGCAGTTCCCTCAGGTCGGACACGGTGTTGTTCTCCCCCCGGAGTCGATCTTCCGTTGCCTACACGCCGGTTCCGGCCGCCCCGGTTCCGGTCGGCCGGCTCCGGTCCGGGACCGCTCGGGCCGCGGCCGGGGGCGGTCCGGGGGCGGTCCGGACCGGGCCCGGGAACCGTCCGGGAACGCCGACGGGCCCCTTCCGGACGCGGTGTCCGGAAGGGGCCCGTCGGGCCGGGTGCACGATCCGTCAGGCGTCGACGGTGGCGAGGGCGGCCTCGGCGTCGAGGACGCCGGCCACGGCCTGCAGCACGGCGGCGATCTTCATCGAGGCCTGGACGACCTCGCGCTCCACGCCGGCCTTGCGCAGCACGGCCTCGTGCGAGTCGAGGCACTGGCCGCAGCCGTTGATGGCCGAGACCGCGAAGCACCAGAGCTCGAAGTCGACCTTCTCGACGCCCGGGGTGCCGATGATGTTCATCCGCAGACCGGCCCGCATCGTGCTGTACTCCTTGTCGGAGAGCAGGTGCAGGGTCCGGTAGTAGACGTTGTTCATCCCCATGATCGCGGCCGCGCCCTTGGCGGCGGTGTACGCCTCCGGGGAGAGGTTGGCCTTCGCCTCGGGCTCCAGCTCGCGCAGCAGGCCGGCGCTACGGGTGGCCATCGCGCAGGACAGCACGGTGCCCCAGAGCTGCTGGGCGGGGAGGTCGGAGTTGCCGATGACCGAGCCCAGGTTGAGCTTGA
The DNA here is from genome assembly GCF_044453265.1 of Kitasatospora sp. NPDC051705. Lineage (NCBI taxonomy): Bacteria > Bacillati > Actinomycetota > Actinomycetes > Kitasatosporales > Streptomycetaceae > Kitasatospora > Kitasatospora sp. NPDC051705. The sequence continues at coordinate 42,802 of NZ_JBITCO010000008.1, forward strand.
GGTCCTTGGCGTAGTCCGGGAGGGCGGCCTTGAGGTCGTCGAGGGCCATGGGTCAGCCCGCCAGCAGGGCCTGGGCGTCGAGGGTGTCCTCGCCCTTGGTCCAGTTGCACGGGCACAGCTCGTCGGTCTGCAGGGCGTCGAGCACCCGCAGGACCTCCTTGGGGTTACGGCCGACGGAGCCGGCGGTCACCATGACGAACTGGATCTCGTTGTTCGGGTCGACGATGAACACCGCGCGCTGGGCGGTGCCGTCGGCGGCCTCGACGCCGCAGGCGCGCATCAGGTCGTGCTTGACGTCGGCCAGCATCGGGAAGGGCAGGTCGCGCAGGTCCTTGTGGTCCTTGCGCCAGGCGTGGTGCACGAACTCGGAGTCGCCGGAGACGCCGAGGATCTGGGCGTCGCGGTCGGCGAACTCGTCGTTCAGCTTGCCGAACGCGGCGATCTCGGTCGGGCAGACGAAGGTGAAGTCCATCGGCCAGAAGAAGACGATCTTCCACTTGCCCTCGTAGGACTTGTGGTTGATCTCGGCGAAGGCGTTCGCGGCGTCCAGGTCGACGCAGGCGTTGAGTTCGAACTCGGGGAACTTGTCACCGATCGTGAGCACGTTCGCTTCTCCTGAAGTGAGATGAGGGGCGTTTGTCCGGATTCCGGACACGTCCTACGTTTCCACATCGTGGACTGATCGGGGAAATAGCTAGACTGGATGTGTCTGATCGGAGATGGCTATCAGTACCGAACCTCCCACGTCCAAGCCCCGCAGTCGCCGTCCCGCCGCCGCGAGACCCGAGCGGCCTGTGGCGAGCGCCACAACCCGCAGCCCCCGGACGCCGACCGTCGCCCAGCTCAGGGCCTTCGTCGCGGTCGCCGAGCACCGGCACTTCCGGGAGGCCGCGGCGGCCACCGGGACGAGCCAGCCGGCCCTGTCCGGCGCGGTCGCCGCGCTCGAGGAGGCGCTGGGCGCGCAGCTCGTCGAGCGTACGACGCGCAAGGTGATCGTCACCCCACTAGGGGAGCGGGTACACGCGCACGCACGCCGGGTGCTGGCCTCGCTGCAGGCCCTCACCGAGGAGGTCGAAGCCGCCCGCCGGCCCTTCACCGGCCCCCTGCACCTCGGCGTCATCCCGACCGTCGCGCCCTACCTGCTGCCCACGGTGCTGCGGCTGGTCCGCGACCGCTTCCCGGAGCTGGAGCTGCACGTCCACGAGGAGCGCACCCCCTCGCTGCTGGAGGGGCTGGCCGCCGGACGCCTCGACGTCCTGCTGCTCGCGCTCCCGGCCGGCGGCGCCTCGCCGACCCGGGACATCCCGCTGTTCGACGAGGACTTCGTGCTGGTCACCCCGCCCGGGCACCCGCTCGCCGGGCGGATCGACGTCCCGCGCGACGTCCTGCTCGACCTGGACGTGCTGCTGCTGGAGGAGGGGCACTGCCTGCGTGACCAGGCCCTCGACATCTGCCGGGAGGTCGGCGCCGACCCGTCCGGCTCCACCACCCGTGCGGCGGGGCTGTCCACCCTCGTCCAGCTGGTCGCCGGCGGGCTCGGCGTGACCCTGCTGCCCGCCACCGCGCTGGACGTCGAGGCGGGCCGCACCGACCGGCTGGCCGCCGTCCGCTTCGCCGCGCCGGCGCCCGGCCGCCGGATCGGCCTGGCCACCCGGCCGGGCTCGGCGCGCAGTGCCGAGTACGAGCGCTTCGGTGCCGCGCTGCGCGAGGTGCTGGCCGACCTCCCGGTCCGGATCGCCTCCTGACGCTGCGCCCGGCGCCGGGGCTGTCGGCGCGCGGCCGGCGCCCGGGCTGCTGACGCGGGGCCGGCGCCGGGGCTGTCGACGCGCGCCCGGCGCCGGGCGGGCCCTAGCGGATCGCGGCCGGGGCGCCCAGGCAGAGCCCGACGGTGGTGGCCACCAGAAGGTCGAGGGCGCGCAGGGTGTCCTGGTCGGGCTGCTCGCCGGGAGCGCGCAGGGCCAGGTAGCGGTCGGTCAGGCCGTCGAAGCCGGTGAGGAAGTGGACGGCGATCTCCCGGGCGGGCATCGCCAGGTCGAGGCCGTGCGCCTCGGCGAGTGCGGTGAGCATCTCCGCCGCGGTGCCCTCGATCCCGTGCTGGAGCGCCCGCATGATCTCCTGCAGGTCCGGGTCGCGCATCGCCAGTGCGGCGAACTCGCTCAGCAGCACGCAGCGCCCGTCCTCGCCGGTCGAGCTCTCCCAGAGTGCGTGGACCAGCGTCCCGACCTGCTCGCCGAAGGTGCCGTCGCCCGGGTAGGCGGCGCGGACGTGGCCGATGAACTCCGCGGTCAGCTGCTCGACCACGGCCCGGTAGAGGTCCTTCTTGGTGCCGAAGGTGTAGTGCACCGTGGCCTGGGCCACGCCCAGCTCGGCCGCGATCGCCCGGGTGCTGCCGGCGGCGACGCCCTCCCGGGTCATCAGGTCGAGGGCGGCCTGGACCAGTTGCGGGCGGCGTTCGGAGGCGGGGACGTGAGCCATCCAGCCAGGGTAGCGCCATGGTCGGTCAACCGCGTCGAATGATTCTGTCGATCGATCCTGTCGGTCAACTTGGTCACCCGACAAACTTGCGCGTACGGTGGGACGCGACCGTCCAGGCGCCCGCCTGCCCGACGACCTGACCGAGGGGTCACCCATGGCCACGTACCTGTACCGACTGGGCCGCCACTGCTTCCGGCGGAGACGGGCCGTGCTGGCCGTCTGGATCGCCGTGCTGATCGCGATCGGCGGGGCCGCGGGAGCGTTCGCCGGGAAGACCAGCGACGAGTTCAAGGTGCCGGGCACCGAGGCGCAGACCACCCTGGACCGGATCAAGGACACCTTCCCGGAGCAGGGCCACGGCTCCGCCCAGGTGGTCTTCGCCGCCCCCGCCCCCGGCGGCGCCACCGCACCCGGGGCCGGCCGGGCCGTCAGCGAGGCGGTCGGCCGGATCGCCGCCGTCCCGGGCGTCGCCGCCGTGCCCGACCCGTACGCCACCGGCGCCGTCTCGCCGGACGGCCGGGTCGTGATCGCCCTGGTCTCCTTCGACCACAAGCTCGCCGACGTCACCGACCAGCAGCGCGAGGCCGTCCGGGCCGCCGCCGAACCGGCCCGCTCGGCCGGGCTGGACGTCGCCTTCGGCGGCGACGCCTACAACCGGATGGCCCAGGTCGACGGCGGCGAGGCGGTCGGCCTGGCCGTCGCCGGAGTCGTCCTGGTGGTCACCCTCGGCTCGCTGGTCGCCGCCGGTCTGCCGCTGCTGACCGCGCTGGTCGGGGTCGGCGTCGCGATGGCCGGGATCATGGCGCTGTCCGGCTCCTTCGAGATCATCACCACCGCCCCGGTGCTGGCCCTGATGGTCGGCCTCGCCGTCGGCATCGACTACGCGCTGTTCATCCTCTCCCGCCACCGCCGCCACCTCGACGAAGAGCTGGAGCCCGAGGAGGCCGCCGCCCGGGCCACCGCCACCGCGGGCAGCGCGGTCGTCTTCGCCGGCCTGACCGTGGTCGTCGCGCTCGCCGGACTCGCCGTCGCCGGCGTCCCGTTCCTCACCGTGATGGGCCTGGCCGCCTCCGGCGCCGTCGTGGTGGCCGTCCTGGTCGCGGTCACCCTGCTGCCCGCGCTGCTCGGCTTCGCCGGCCGCGCCATCGACCGGCTCCCGGTGTGGCGGCGGGCGCTGCGCACCGGTGGCCGCACCACCCTGGGCGAGCGCTGGGCCCGCTTCGTGGTCCGTCGCCCGCTGGCCGTGCTGCTCGTCGGTCTGGCGGGCCTGGGCGCCCTCGCGGTGCCCGCCGCGAGCCTCAGCCTGGGACTGCCGGGCGGTGGCTCGATGGCGGCCGGCACCGACGCGCGCAAGGCCTACGACCTGGTCGGCGGCAGTTTCGGGCCGGGCTTCAACGCCCCGCTGGTGGTCGTGGTGGACGCCCACGGCACCCCGCAGCCGCAGCAGGCGGTCCAGGGCGTCGCGGCGAAGCTGCAGACCCTCCCGGGCGTCCAGACGCTGCTGCCCCCGTCCGCGGACGGCACCGGCCGCACCGCGCTGCTGACCGTCATCCCGCGGACCGGCCCGGACCACGCCGACACCAGGGCCCTGGTCAACGAGATCCGCGACCAGCGCGCTCCGCTGCGGGCCGCGACCGGCGCGGACATCGCCGTCACCGGCACGACCGCCGCCAACATCGACGTCTCCACCAAGCTCGGCCAGGCCCTGCCGCCGTTCCTCGCGGTGATCGTCGGGATCGCGGTGGTGCTGCTGGCCCTGGCGTTCCGCTCGGTGCTCGTCCCGCTGAAGGCGGTGGCCGGCTTCCTGCTCAGCGTCACGGCCTCGCTCGGCGCGGTCGTCGCGGTCTACCAGTGGGGCTGGCTGGACGGCCTGATCGACGTGCCGAAGGTCGGGCCGGTGGTGAGCTTCGTGCCGATCCTGCTGATCGGCGTGCTGTTCGGGCTGGCGATGGACTACGAGCTTTTCCTGGTCTCCGGGATGAAGGAGCAGTACGTCCACGGCAAGGCGCCGCGCGAGGCCGTGGTGGCCGGGGTGCGGGGCGGCGCCCGGGTGGTCACGGCCGCCGCGCTGATCATGGTGTCGGTGTTCGGCTCGTTCGTCTTCGGCCACGACCCGATCGTCCAGCCGATCGGCTTCGCCCTCGCGGTGGGCGTGCTGGTGGACGCGTTCGTGGTGCGGATGGCGCTGGTGCCGGCCGCGATGGCGCTGTTCGGCCGGGCCGCCTGGTGGTTCCCGAAGCGGCTGGAGCGGGTCGTGCCGCGGGTCGACATGGAGGGTGAGCAGCTGGTCGCGCAGCTGGAGCGGCGGCCCGCGGAGGAGCCGGTCCGGGTCTGAGCGGGCGCCCGGTCCGGGCTTGCGCGGCGCTGTCGGAGGCCGGGGGCCGGGTCCGAGTCGGCGCCGGGGCGCTCGGGCGGTCGCGGCCGCCCGGGCGCTCAGCCCTGCGGCAACCGCTGCTCGAACCAGACCACCTTGCCGGTGCCCAGCCGGGTGGCCCCCCAGCGGTCCGCGCACCTGGCCACGATCTGCAGCCCGCGGCCGCGCTCGTCGTCCGGCCCGGTCCGGCGCGGCCGCGGCAGCAGCGGGCTGTCGTCGCCGACCTCGCAGCGCAGCCGGGTGGTGCGCACCAGGCTCAGGGTCACCGGCCGGGTCGCGTGCTGGACGGCGTTGGTCACCAGCTCGCTGACCATCAGCTCGGTCGCCTCGCTGAGCGAGCCGAGCCCCCAGCGGCGCAGCGTGTGCGCGGCCAGCCGACGGGCCCGGCCGGGCGTCTCGTTGCGCGGCTGCAGGTACCAGTGGGCGACGTCCCCGGCCGGGATGCCGTCGAAGCAGGCGCCGAGCAGGGCGATGTCGTCGCCGCGGTCGCCCGGCGGGAGGATCCGCAGCGCCTCCTGGCAGAGCTGTTCGGGGGCCTGCCAGCGGGCGGCGGCGATCCGGGCGCGGAGCACCTCCAGGCCGTCGCTGATCGCCCGGGTGCGGGTCTCCACCAGGCCGTCGGTGAACAGCAGCAGGGCCGATCCGGGCGGTGCGGGCAGCTCGACGGAGTTGAAGTCCACGCCGCCGACCCCGATCGGCGCCCCGGAGTCCAGCTCCACCAACTCGGCCGTCCCGTCCGGTCGGACGAGCACCGGCGGGACATGCCCGGCGTTGGCCAGCACCACCCGGTTGGCGATCGGGTCGTACACCGCGTACACGCAGGTCGCCAGGTGCTGCTCGCGGCCGAGCCGCTGGGCCTGCTCGTCCAGGTGGTAGAGCACCTCGTGCGGCGGCAGGTCGAGGGCGGCCAAGGTCTGTGCGCTGGTGCGCAGTTGGCCCATGATGGCGGCCGAGGTGAGTGAGTGGCCCATCACGTCGCCGACGATCAGGGCGACCCGGTTGCCGGGCAGCGGCACGGCGTCGTACCAGTCGCCGCCGACCTGCGCGCCGCGCTCGCCCGGCAGGTAGCGCTGGGCGATCCGGACGCCGTGCGGCTGCGGCAGCCGCAACGGCAGCATGCTGCGCTGGAGTTCGTTGGCTATCTCCCACTCGCGGGCGTACCGCAGTGCGGTGTCCACGGCCAGCCCGGCCTGGGTCGCGAGGTGCGCGGCGGTCGCGGTGTCGGCGGCGTCGAAGCCCGGCCGGCCGGTGCGTTCAGGGGGCCGGCGGATCAGCACCAGCAGGCCGAGGACGGCCTTGCGGCCGCGCAGCGGCAGCGCCAGCACCGAGGTGCCGGGTGCCAGCCGGGCCGGCCCGCGGGTGCCGTACAGCTCGCGCAACAGCGTCGCGGTGCGCTCGGCGCCGGGGCTGCCGAGCACCGCGGGCTCGGCGGGACGCCTGCTGAGCAGGGTGTGCGCGAGCACTCCGCCGCGGGTCACCGGGGTGGCCGGGCCGGTGTCGGCGGTCGAGCGGAAGCCGTAGCGGGACCGGTTCCGCTCGTCGACGCCGCCGGGCCGCCCGCGCCGTCCGATCCGGGTGCCGGTGCTGTGGTGGATCCGCAGTTCGTCCGGGAAGCCCGGTTCGCGCTCGACGTTGGGCAGCGGGTCGCGCAGGTGGATCACGGCGGCGTCGGCCAGCGTGGGGACCAGCACCCGGCCGATGTTGCGCAGCGTCGCGGACAGGTCGAGCGCGCTGTTGATCCGGCGGGTCGCCGAGTCGAGGTAGCCGAGGCGGTCCGCCACGTCGTCGCGGGCCGGCCCGGCGGCGGCCGGTGGGAGGGCGCCGGGCGCGGCCGGCTCGGCGCCCCGCGGGTGCGGGAGGGCAGGCGACTGTCCGGCCTCTGGTTTGAGCTGGTCGCGCACGGCTGCCTGTCCTGGACTCGAGGGGTGCTGTGAGGTGTGGTGCTGGCTGGCTTTCCTGGTCCCGCGGTCGATCAGCCGACGCGTCGACAGCACAGGAACAGCTGTTCCTCCGGCGGCAGCGTGGTACTGGCCGGCGCGTACGGGTGCCCCGAGCACTCCTCGACGGAGAAGCCCGCCGCGACCAGAACCCGCTCCAGATCCTCCCTCAGATACCCACTGATCCGCAGCTCTCTGCCAAGGAACGGAAGCGGAACGTGATCCAGGTCGGCCTCGACCATGCCGAGCGCCAGCAGGCCGCCCGGCCGCAGGAGTTCGCGCAGCCGCCCGAGCACCGTCGGGATCTCGTCCTGGGGCAGCAGGATCAGCGAGAAGAACGCGGTGACGGCGGCGAACCCGCCCCGGCCCGAGGGCCCCAGCCCGGGGGCGCCCCAGACCCGCTCGGCGCGCTCGGTGGCCAGATCGAAGAGGTCGATGCGATGGAACACCGGCGGGTGCTCGCCGGGGTATCGGGCCTCCGCGGCCAGGGTGAGCATCACGTCCGAGAGGTCCACCCCGGTGACCCGCAGGCCGCCGGCGGTGAGCTGGCGGACCGTCGGCTCACCCGTCCCGCAGCCGACGTCCAGGACCGGGGCGCCCGGTTCGAGCTCGGCCAGCAGCCGCTGCCCGCAGGCCAACTGGCCGTCCTTCGCCGGGAAGGCGTCGCCGTACCCGGCTCCGATGGTGTCGAAGGCGACCGCCTGGAGGGCCCGCGCGGCCCGGCGCCGCCGCAGGTCGGGATCGTCGTCACCCGCGTCCTCGTCGACGGGGAACGCGTCGGATATCTGTCCGGTCGTCACGATTGAGAGGCACCCTTCCACCCGTGGCCTCCGGGCGGCTGCACGCGGCCGCACGGGTCCGGGCCGCCGTCCGCCCCGGCGCCCGCCCTGCCTCGCCGGCCCACACGGTGTCGGCAGACACTCGTGTGTGTACTGGCATCCGAGAATATGCGCGATCACCGTGCCATGGGGTCCCTTTCCGGCCAACTCGTCATGCTTGGGCCGGTGTGGACGGGCTTGCGGAAGCACGACGGTGCGGGCCAGGGTGGTGCGGACCGGCGCCGCACGCCGCATGGCGCGCCGTGGTGAGGCCGCTGACCTGCGATGCCGCCGATCCGCAGGCTGACAATCGGACGTTTATCGAACGTCAATCGCCCCGGTGCAGAGTGGAGTCCAGCGCCGGGGAAGCGTTGAGGGCGCTCCCGCAGCCGGGGGGCTGCGGGAGCGCCGACGCGCGGATCGGGGGAGGAACTCCGCTGGGGGGCGGAGGCCTACGGCGCGGGGGGAGGGGAAGGGAGGGGCTCGGTGTGCTGTCGTTCGATGAGGGCCGCCACGGGGGAGGCCTCAGGCACACCGAGCCGCGTGAAGATCGCGTGCGCCTCCTGCAGACACGCCAGCCCGCGCGCGGGCTGCGCGAGCGCCAGCAGCGCCTCGCCGAGCGCGGCGTTCGCCAGGCCCTGGCAGTAGGCGGAATCCATCTCCCGGCCGATCGCGAGTGACTCCTCGGCCGCCTCGGCCGCCTCCGCGTGCTGACGTGCGGAGAGGAGGGCGGAGGAGAGCCGGGCCAGCGTGTACCCCTCCCAGAGGACGTTCTGCTGGGACCGGTACAGCTGGTGGGCCTCGCGCAGGTGCGGTACGGCGTCACCGGCGGTGAGCACCACCCCGAGCTGGTAGAGGGTGTGGGCGAGGCAGGGGCCGTTCTCGGACTTCCGGGCTGCGGCGACGCCGTCGGTCGCGGACTGGATCGCCGTCTCCGTCATGCCCAGCCGGTTCTGCACCCGGGCGATGTTGCTGATCAGTCTGGCCTCGCCGATCGCCGTGCCGACGATCCGGCTGATGGCGAGGGCCTGTTCGAGGAACGGCAGGGCCTCGGCCGTGCGGTTGCCGACGCTGAGGATCCACCCGAGCGTGTTGGCCGTGGCCAGGCGGAGGACGGTCGCGTCGTCCGGGGCCTGGAAGCCGAGGCTCCGGAGGAGGGACTGCTCGGCGCCGTGGAAGTCGCTGGTCACCGACTGCAGCGTGCCGAGCGCGAAGTGCACCCGGGCGAGCGCGGCCGCGTCGTCGCGCAGCTCCGAGTCGCCGCCCGTGATCTCCAGGATCCGCCGGACCCGGGGGCCGTGCGTCGGGTCGGGGCCGAGTCCGTAGAGGAGGATCAGCAGGTCGATCGCCGACCGCTGCAGGGCGACGGGCCCGTTGGCGGCGGCTTCGATGGCGCTGAGCAGCAGGGCGCCCTCCGTACGGAGCCAGTCCTGTGCGGACGCGCCGGTCGGGAGGCTGAGCCCCGGTGAGACGAGGGTGGTGAGCAGTTCCGGCAGCGGGTCGTCCGGCTCGATGGCCTGGGCGGCGTTGTGGACGGTCGGGATCAGCAGGTCGAGGAGCCGGAGGACGGCCTGCTCCTGGTCCCCGGAGTCCCCGATCCGCTCGTTCTGCCGCTGGGCGTAGAGCCGGAGGAGGTCGTGGTACCGGTAGCGGCCGGGCGTGAAGCACTCCAGCATGTTGGCTTCGACCAGTGCTTCGGTGAGGTCCTCGGCGGTGTCCTCGTCCACGCCGAGCAACGCCGCGGCTGCCGCGAGGGGTATGTCGGGCGCGTCGATCAGGGAGAGCAGCCGAAAGGCCCGGGCCTCGGGAACGGAGAGCTGTCCGTACCCGAGCCCGATCGTGGTCTCCACGGCGAGGTTGCCGAGTTGCAGTTCGTCCAGGCGCCTGCGCTGGTCGGCTAACCGCCGAGCCAGGTCGGAAACGCTCCACCGGGGGCGACTGGCCAACCGTGCTGCGGCGATCCGGACCGCGAGCGGAAGGAACCCGCAGGCGGTGACGACCGCCATGGCCGCCTCCGGTTCGGCGGCCACCCGTTGTTCCCCGACGATGGCGGAGAACAGCGACAGCGCCTCTTCAGGAGTCAGCTCCTCGACGTCGAACAGCTGCGCCCCGGGGATCCCGGCCAGCCGGGACCTGCTGGTGGCGAGCACCGCACAGCCGGAGACCCCTGGGATGAGGGGCCGGATCTGCTCGGCGTCCCGCGCGTTGTCCAGCAGGATGAGCATGCGTCGGCCGGCGAGCTGCGACCGGTAGAGGGCGGCTCGTTGTTCGAGTGAGTCGGGGTTCTCGGTGACCCCGAGGGCGTGGAGGAAGTCACCCAGGACGACGACGGGGTCGGCCGGGGAGGCGCCGGCTCCGCGCAGGTCGACGTACAGCTGCCCGTCCGGGAAGTCGGACCTGACGCGGTGGGCGACGTGGACGGCGAGCGTGGTCTTCCCGACTCCGCCGATTCCTGCCAGGGAGGTCACCAGCACCGCCTGGCCGGTGGCGTTCATCAGGACGGTGGAGAGGTCGGACACCAGATCGGTCCGCCCGCTGAAGTCCGAGACATCGGCGGGGAGTTGCGCCGGTGCCGGTGGTCCGGCCGGGCTCTCCTCGCGGGCCGCCCCGTCGGCCGTCGAGACCGGGAGTGCCAGCGCGGGATCGGCGGCGAGGATGCGCGCGTGCATGGCCGACAGGCCGGCGCCGGGTTCCACGCCCAGCTCGTCGATGAGCAGCTTCCGCGTGTCGGTGTAGACGCCCAGGGCCTCGGCCTGCCGCCCGCAGCGGTACAGCGCCAGCATGAGCAGTTCACGGAGTCGCTCGCGCAGGGGGTGTTCGGCGGTCAGGCCGTTGAGCTCGCCGACGATCTCGGCGTGCAGCCCGATGTCGAGGGCGGCGGCGCACAGGTCCTCGGACGCGGCGACCTGACGTTCGGCCAGTCGCAGCCGCTGGCTCTCGGCGTAGGGTCCCGGGATGCCCGTGAGCGGGCGGCCGCTGAACAGGCCGAGGGCCTGGACCAGCAGGCGGTGGGCCTCGGACTTGTTGCCGGCGGCCCGGGCGGACGTCGCCTCGGCGGAGAGCCGTTCGAAGACCGTCAGATCGACTGCTTCGCCGGGGATCCGCAGGGCGTATCCGTCCGCGACCGAGACCAGGAGCTCGGCGGGCGCCCGTACTTCGCGGCGCGGCTCGATGACGGCCCGCAGCCGGGAGACGTAGGTGCGGAGCGCGGCCACGGCCTGTGCCGGCGGGCGGTCGCCCCAGAGCGCGTCGACGAGGTCCTGCGTGGTGACCGGGCGCCCGGCGTGGAGGAGGAGCGTGCTCAGAACGGCTTGTTGTTGCGGGGAGCCGAGGGAGACGGGCTTGTCGTCGAGCCAGGCCTGGACCGGGCCGAGGACCTGGAAGCGCAGCGCAGGTGCCGGCGGCGTCTCCCGAAACTCCATGAAGTCCCCCGATGGCCTGTGGTGTTGATTCCGCGAAGGGCGCTCGGCGGTCCGCCGCGATGGTTCAGCCTAGGCGGACGCCCGACTCTGCCGGATGGCACTGCAAGCCGCACGATGTTTATCGGACATTTAATCAACCCTACGATACTGTCCGCGCGCCCGCGCCAAGCAGGTCGGGCTGAACACATTTGATGACCGAAAGGCGGCCGCCCAATGGCCAACAACCAGAGCGAGACCTCGGAGCCGTCGACGCCCGACAACGCGGCGCGGACCTCGGCCCCGGAGGCTGCTGTGGAGGCGGGCAAGGCTGTCGAGGGCGCGGTGACCGCCTCCTCGAACCCGACCGGATACACCGAGCCCACTCCCGAGCAGAAGGCGGCCCTCGAGGGCGAACTGTTCGGCGACGAGGCCGAGCACGTGGTGGAGCCCGCCGAGCCGACGACGGGCGAGCCGGGCAAGAAGTACGAGCCGGAGAGCATCATCTCCAGCCACCCGTAAGCACCCGCAGAACCGTCTGCCCCGGTATCCTCGGCCAGCCGCAATCCGACTGGGACGGCGCCCCCGCTTTGCTTGCCGCGAAGGTGGGGGCGCCGGTCGTTATGCCGGGGAATGGGGGATTGGGCGCTGCGGTACGGTCGATTCCGGCACCTGGCGCCCGGCCGGTGACCAGCGCCTCCCGTGTCGTGCCGGGGGGTGGGCGGGGCGTTCCGGAATTTCGGATTCACCGGGGATTGCCAGGTCCGAAATGCTTGGTTTGAGCGGATTCCGGAGCAATTCCAGCGAATCGTGATCTCAGGCGCAGGCGCGGAGCCGAGCGCTGTCGGAGAGGTCCGGCGCGCGGCCCGGCGGCCGTCTCGCGGGCTCGGGGTCGGGGTCGTCGGTGGCGGGTGGGCTCGTGGGGGCGGGGGAGAGGTGGCCCGGTTCGGCGGTCCACTCGCAGCCGCCGGTCTCGGGGCGCAGGTAGTGCTCTCCGCCGAGGGTGTCCATGTAGATGCCGGTGCGTCCGGTCCTCCGGTCGAGGACGAGTTCACCCACGTGCGGCCGGTAGGCCGCGGCGTCGCGTTGACGGGTGCTCACCGCACTGCTCCCTTGCTCTGGTGCGGGTGCGGCGCCGGGTGGGGCCGCCCCCTGGTCGCTGTCCGTGCGTGTGTGGTGCTGCTCGGCGACTACCCAGCATCTCTAGAGAAGCTAATATCTCTAGAGATGTCAACGGTCGTATCTCCTTACCGGCGGCCGTGGGCGCGCCTAGGATTTGTCCGAGGGAGAGGGAGCGGCGATGACCGGCAGCAGTGGCGACAAGCAGCCCAAGTACCAGCGGATCGCCGACTCGCTGAAGGCGGCCATCGGCACCGGCCGCTACCGGGCCGGGGACCGGCTCCCGGGGGAGAACGACCTCATGGACGAGTACGGCGTCGCCCGGATGACGGCCCGCCAGGCACTGGGCGTGCTGCAGAGCGAGGGCATCGCCGAGGCGCGCCGGGGTGCCGGGGTCTTCGTGCGGGACTTCCGGCCGCTGCGGCGGCGCGGGATCCAGCGGCTGGCGCAGGGGCAGTGGGGGTCGGGCCGGTCGATATGGTCGGCCGACATCGACAACCGGTCGCTGGTGGTCGACCAGGTGTCGGTCACCGAACTGGGCGCGCCCGAGCACGTGGCGGGGGTGCTGGGGGTGGACCCCGGCGCGCCGATGTGCGTGCGGCACCGCCGCTTCGTCCTGGACGGCAAGCCGGTGCTGCTGTCCACCTCCTACCTGCCGGCCGGGCTGGTCGCCGGCACGGCCATCACCCGCGAGGACACCGGCCCGGGCGGCACCTACGCGCGCCTGGCCGAGATAGGCGCCAAGCCCGTCCACTTCCGGGAGGAGGTCCGCTCCCGGATGCCCAGCGGCGAGGAGGGCGCCCGGCTGGAGCTCTCCGCCGGGACCCCGGTCATCCTGATCTGCCGGACCGCCTTCGCCGACGAGGGCCAGGTCGTCGAGCTCAACGAGATGATCCTCGACGCGGCCTCCTACGTCCTGGAGTACGACTTCGACGCCTGAGCGGCCCCGGCCCGGCCCAACTCGCCGGCCCGCACGCGTCCGACGCCCCGGCCCGCACCGCACCGGCCCGCACCGGCTCGCCCCCCGGAACGCCGCCGCCCCGGGCGCGTGGTGCGGCCGGGGCGGCGGTGGGGCGGGGCGGGGGCTACTCCTTGGAGCGGACCCGCAGGTTGGTGATCAGCGGCCCCTCGGTGGTCTCCCGGAAGAAGTCGTTGCCCTTGTCGTCGACGACGATGAAGGCCGGGAAGTCCTCGACCTCGATGCGCCAGACGGCCTCCATGCCGAGCTCGGCGTACTCCAGGACCTCGACCTTCTTGATGCAGTCCTGGGCGAGGCGGGCGGCCGGGCCGCCGATGGAGCCGAGGTAGAAGCCGCCGTGCTGGGCGCAGGCGTCGGTGACCTGCTTGCTGCGGTTGCCCTTGGCGAGCATCACCATGGAGCCGCCGGCGGCCTGGAACTGGTCGACGTAGGAGTCCATCCGGCCGGCCGTGGTGGGGCCGAAGGAGCCGGAGGCGTAGCCCTCGGGGGTCTTGGCCGGGCCCGCGTAGTAGACCGGGTGGTCCTGGAGGTACTTCGGCATGCCCTCGCCGGCGTCCAGGCGCTCCTTGATCTTGGCGTGCGCGATGTCGCGGGCGACGACCAGGGTGCCGGTGAGCGAGAGCCGGGTCTTGACCGGGTACTTGGACAGCTCGCCGCGGATCGCCGACATCGGCTGGTCGAGGTCGATGCGCACGACGTCGTCGTCGAGGTGCTCGTCGGTGGTGTCCGGCAGGTACTTGGCCGGGTCGGTCTCCAGCTGCTCCAGGAAGACGCCCTCGGCGGTGATCTTGCCGAGTGCCTGGCGGTCGGCGGAGCAGGAGACGGCCATGGCCACCGGCAGCGAGGCGCCGTGGCGCGGCAGGCGGACGACGCGCACGTCGTGGCAGAAGTACTTGCCGCCGAACTGGGCGCCGATGCCGATCTTCTGGGTCAGCTCGGTGACCTTGGCCTCCAGTTCCAGGTCGCGGAAGCCGTGCCCGGTCCTGGCGTCGCCCTCGGTCGGCAGGTTGTCCAGGTAGTGCGCGGAGGCGTACTTGGCGGTCTTGAGCGCGAACTCGGCGCTGGTGCCGCCGATCACGATGGCCAGGTGGTACGGCGGGCAGGCCGCGGTGCCGAGGGAGCGGATCTTCTGCTCCAGGAACGAGAGCATGCTCGCCTCGTTCAGGATGGCCTTGGTCTCCTGGTAGAGGTACGACTTGTTGGCGGAGCCGCCGCCCTTGGCCATGAAGAGGAACTTGTACGCGTCGCCGTCGGTGGCGTACAGCTCGATCTGGGCCGGCAGGTTGTTGCCGGTGTTCTTCTCGTCCCACATGGTCACCGGGGCCATCTGGGAGTAGCGCAGGTTGAGCTTGGTGTACGCGTCGAAGACGCCCCGCGCGATGGCGGACTCGTCGCCGCCCTCGGTGAGCACGTTCTGGCCGCGCTTGCCCATGACGATGGCGGTGCCGGTGTCCTGGCACATCGGGAGGATGCCGCCGGCCGAGATGTTGACGTTCTTCAGCAGGTCGAGCGCGACGAAGCGGTCGTTGGGGCTGGCCTCCGGGTCGTCCAGGATGCGGCGCAGCTGGGCGAGGTGGGCGGGGCGCAGGTAGTGCGAGATGTCGTGCATCGCCTCGGCGGTGAGCAGCCGCAGCGCCTCGGGCTCGACCTGGAGGAAGGTGCGACCGCCGGCCTCGAAGGTGGAGACACCCTCGGAGGTGAGCTTGCGGTACGGGGTCGGGTCAGCGCCCAGGGGGAGCAGGTCGCTGTACTCGAAGTCTGGCGTGGGAGCCATGGGGGCGGTCCTTAGGTTTCCAGTGATCCGGCTGCGTCGGCGAAGCACCATCCAGGGTAGGACCCGGCCTTGCGTCGCATGCGGACAGGGCAGCCTGCGTGACGGGGCTCACTCGGTCAGGAGTGCGAGCGACTAGGCTTGCGCCGTGGACAACTCGCCGCCGCAGGACGATCCGGGGCAGCCGCCGGTGCCGGCGCCCGTGCCGATGACCAAGCCCGAGACCCGACCGGAGCCGCAGCCGGACCGCGCGCCGGCCCCGCGGCCCCAGCCGCAGGCCCAACCCCAGCCGCAATCCCAGCCCCAGGCGCTGCACGCGCCCGTCGCGCAGGCGGACCTGCGGGTGTCCGACGCCGACCGCGAGCGGATCGCGGAGCTCCTGCGGGACGCCTACGCGGAGGGCCGGCTGGACGCGGAGGAGCACGCGGAGCGGATCGGGGCCGCGTACGCCGCCAAGACCTTCGGCGACCTGGTGCCGCTCACCCGGGACCTCCCCGGCCACCGGCCGCTGTCCTTCGAGAAGCCCCCGCTGGAGGCCCCGGCACCGCGCCCGGTGGCCCCCGCGCTGCCGCCCGCGCGCCAGGAGTCGCCGTCGATGGTGGCGGTCTTCGGCGGAGCCTCCCGCAAGGGCCGCTGGCGGGTGGGTTCGCACCTGAGGGCCTTCGCGGCCTTCGGCGGCGTGGAGATCGACCTGACGGACGCGGTGTTCGAGTCGCCCGAGGTGGAGATCGAGGTGACCGCGCTGTTCGGCGGGGTCGAGATCCGGGTCCCGGAGAACGTGAGCCTGCACGGCAGCGGTGTCGGCATCTTCGGCGGGTTCGACGTCCGGGAGCAGACGGCGGCGGATCCGTACGCGCCGGTGGTGCGGGTCAAGGGCGTTGCGATCTTCGGTGGTTGCGAGGCCAAGCCGCGGCGCGGCAAGAAGCTCAAGGAGTGGGTGCGCAAGCAACTCGGCACGGAATAGCCGGGGTTGTCCCACTCGGCGCCCGACCGGAAATCAACTCCCGGTCGGGCGCTCGGCGTTGCTCCGGGTGCGCTGTGTAGTCGATTGCGTGCAGTGTGCATGAATCGCGTCCGGCGGGGTAGTTCCTTCCGCACATCGCTTCTTGTACGGCTGCACACCGGAGGCGGCCCAGCGGCCGGTTCGGGGGTTGGACAGCGGGGGCTCGCAGCCGGGCAGGGGAGCGAGCTTCCCCGTGTCCGAGAGTCTCGTCAGGAGTACGGCCGTGCTGCATCCGATCGAGTCCCGCACCACCTCGCCCGTCGCCGCCGCGCAGCTGCTGGAGCGACCTCCGGTGGCCAGGCGGCAGCCGCAGCCCCCGGGCGGGCCGGGTTCCCAGGGCCTTGCCGCGGGGTCCCCCGGCGGGCCCGGCCCGGCCGGCGGTCCGGGGTCGGGCGAGGACAACCCGTGGCACACCGGGGCGGCCTGCCGGCGGGACGAGGCCGGGCTGTTCTTCGCGCCCTCGAAGGAGCCGACGGCGGCGCGGCTGTCGCGCGAGGAGCAGGCGAAGCAGGTGTGCGCCCGCTGTCCGGTGCTGCTGGAGTGCCGTGAGCACGCGCTCGCCCAGCCGGAGCCGTACGGCGTCTGGGGCGGGCTGACGGCGGCCGAGCGGCGGGTGGTGCTGGCCCGGCGGCGGCGCCGGGACGCCGAACTGCGGGAGGCCTCGCGGGTGGCGGCGGGGCAGCGGCGGATAGCCGGCTGACGGCGCGGGCCGGGCCCCGGGGCGGGCATCGCGGCCGGACGCGCCGCGGCCCCGGCGGAGGGGGATTCCGCCGGGGCCGCGGTCGCGGTCGTCCGGGTCTCAGTTGGCGCGGTCGAAGTCGATCGCGCTGTAGGCCCGCAGCTTCGACAGCTTGTGGACGGAGTTGATCTCGCGGATCGTGCCGCTCTTGGAGCGCATCACCAGCGAGCTGGTGGTGGCGGTCTCCGAGCGGTAGTGCACGCCGCGCAGCAGCTCGCCGTCGGTGATGCCGGTGGCGACGAAGAACACGTTCTCGCCGCTGACCAGGTCGTTGGTGGTGAGCACCCGGTCCAGGTCGTGGCCGGCGTCGAGGGCCTTCTGCCGCTCGGCGTCGTCCTTGGGCCACAGCCGGCCCTGGATCACGCCGCCCATGCACTTCATGGCGCAGGCCGCGATGATGCCCTCGGGGGTGCCGCCGATGCCCATCAGCAGGTCGACGCCGGTGCCCTCGCGGGCGGCCATGATGGCGCCGGCGACGTCGCCGTCGGAGATGAACTTGATCCGGGCGCCCGCCTCGCGGATCTCCCGGACCAGGCCGTCGTGGCGGGGGCGGTCGAGGACGACGACCGTGACGTCCTCGACGGCGCTGCCCTTGGCCTTGGCGACCCGGCGGATGTTGACGGCCGGCGGGGCGGTGATGTCGACGAACTCGGCGGCCTCGGGGCCGGCCACCAGCTTGTCCATGTAGAACACGGCGCTGGGGTCGAACATGGTGCCGCGGTCGGCGACGGCCAGGACGGCGACGGCGTTGTTCATGCCCTTGGCGGTCAGCGTCGTGCCGTCGACCGGGTCGACCGCGACGTCGCACTCGGCGCCGGTGCCGTCGCCGACCCGCTCGCCGTTGTAGAGCATCGGGGCTTCGTCCTTCTCGCCCTCGCCGATGACGACGACGCCGTTCATCGAGACGGTCGAGACCAGGGTGCGCATCGCCTTGACTGCGGCGCCGTCGGCGCCGTTCTTGTCGCCACGGCCGACCCACCGGCCGGCGGCCATCGCGGCCGCCTCGGTGACCCGGACGAGTTCGAGCGCGAGGTTCCGGTCGGGAGCCTCCGGCGCGACCTCAAGGGCGCTGGGAAGGTGGTGCGGGTACTGCGTGGTCATCGTCGTTACCTCTCTGTACGCGACGGCCAGTGAGCGCCCGACTACTGCCTGGTCGAACGCCGTGGTGAGGGTCCTGCGATCGTATCTGCCCACGAGATGACTGTCTGTGGCGCGGGTCGCCCCCCGGGTGCGGAGGGTGGCGGTTCGTCCCGCTTCACCCGTTCGTGGGCACCCCGGGTGGCCGGGGCGGTGTGTGGATGAGTCACCATGTGGGGGTGGCTGGAGAGAGCAAGGGCATGAGGGGCCGGCAGACCGTGCGGGACATGGTCCTGTCGATGCTGGCCGTCGGCGTCGTGGTCTGGGTGGGGTACCTGTTCCTGCCGCACGACGCGGACGGCGACCCGGTGCACGTGGTCGAGTACAAGGTGGCGGCGGCCTCCGCGAAGCGCGGTGCGCCCTACCGACTGCTCTCGCCCGAGGGCCTCCCCGACCAGTGGCGGGCCACCTCGGTCGGCTACCAGCCGGCCGCGAACGGCAAGGGCCAGGGCAATGCCTGGCACCTGGGCTTCGTCACGCCGTCCGGCCAGTACGCGGCGGTCGAGCAGAGCGACGTCCCGCGCGACGCGCTGGTCGGCGAGAAGGCCGCGGGCGCCAAGCCGGACGGCACCTCGGAGGTGGCCGGGCGGACCTGGGAGCGCCTGCAGGGCGAGAAGTCCCGCGCGCTGGTCGTGCAGTCCGACGGCGCGACCACGGTGCTCACCGGCACCGCCTCCTACGAGGAGCTGGCCGAGCTGGCGCAGGCGCTCAAGTAGCCGCGGGGCCCCGCGGCCGGCCCGGAGGGGCCGGGTGCGCCCCGGGGCGCCCTCGCAGGCCCCCGTGCGACCCCCGGCGCCCCCGTGCGCACACGGAAGGGCCCGCACCGGACGAACCGGTGCGGGCCCTCGTGCGTGCGGCGGATCAGACCGTGGTGACGACCTGGTCGTACGCGAGGCGCGGCGAACGGGCGAACCAGGCGTCGTCGCCCGGCTTGCCGATGTTGACCACGGCCAGCACCGAGTGCTCGCCGTCGCCGAAGAACTCCTTGTTGATGCCCTCGGCGTCGAAGCCGGTCATCGGGCCCGCGGCCAGGCCGGCGGCGCGCACGCCGATGATGAAGTAGGCGGCCTGCAGGGCGCCGTTCAGGGTGGCGGACTGCTCGCGGACGCTGCGCTCCGAGAAGAACACGTCCTTGGCCTGCGGGAAGTGCGGGAGCTGGGTCGGCAGCTCCTCGTGGAACTCGTTGTCCACGGCCAGGATGGCGACCAGCGGGGCGGCGGCGGTCTTGGCCTTGTTGCCGTCCGCGAGGTGCTGGACGAGGCGCTCGCGGCCCTCGGCCGAGCGGACCAGGACCACGCGCAGCGGCTGCTGGTTGAAGGCGGTCGGGCCGAACTTGACCAGGTCGTAGATGGCCTGGACCTGCTCCTCGGAGACCGGCTCGTCGGTGAAGGTGTTCGCGGTGCGGGCCTCGCGGAACAGCAGGTCCTGAGCGGCGGCGTCGAGTACCAGGGCTTCGGTGGTCATGCTTGTCTGCACCTCATGCGGGAGGGGTTCGTCGGAGTGTCCGGCCGGAGCCGGTCACATCATCCCAACATGGGTGAACGTTCAACGATTCCCCGGGGCGGTGTGAGCCGCGTCACTCCCCGGCCGCGGGCCCGCCCTCCTCGGCGGCCAGCGCGGCGTCCAGCCTGGCCCGGGCGCCGTCCAGCCAGCGCTGGCAGACCTTCGCCAGCTGCTCGCCGCGCTCCCACAGGGCCAGCGACTCCTCCAGCGACGTCCCGCCGTTCTCCAGCTGCCGGACGACGTCCAGCAGCGCGTCCCGGGCGTGCTCGTAGCCCAGCGCGTCGTCCGGGGTCGGCGCCGCCGCGGCCTGCTGCTCCTGCTGATCTGCCATGCGTGCCAGCGTAGGGGCTGGCGCCGACAGAACGGCCGCCACCGGACGAACCGGAGGCCGCGGGCCGGGCCGACCGGCTCAGTCCTCGTCGGCGGGCGCCTCCACGCGAACCCCGAAGGAGCCGGCCGCCACCCGGGCGTGCAGCCCCTCGCCGGCCGCGACCTGCCCCGGGTCGGTCACCACCGTGCCGTCCGCCCGCTGCAGCACCGCGTAGCCGCGCTCCAGGGTGGCCGCCGGGGAGAGCGCCACCACCCGGGCGAGGGTGTGCCCGAGGTCGCTCTGCGCGTGGTCCAGCCGGTGGCGCAGGGTGCGCCGAGCCCGTTCCAGCAGTGCCTCGACCTCCTGGCCGCGCCCGTCCAGCATCCGCTGCGGGGCGGCCAGCGCCGGGCGGCTGCGCAGGCCGTCCAGCCCGTGCTGCTCGCGGTCGACCCGGCCGAGGACGTGTCGGCGGGCCCGGTCCCGCAGCTGGCGGACCTTGGCCAGTTCCTCGCCGACGTCCGGAACCACCCGTTTGGCGGCATCGGTCGGGGTCGAGGCCCGCAGGTCGGCGACGAAGTCCAGCAGCGGCTGGTCCGGCTCGTGCCCGATCGCGCTGACCACCGGCGTCCGGGCGGCCGCGACCAGCCGCACCAGCCCCTCGTCCGAGAACGGCAGCAGGTCCTCGACGCTGCCGCCGCCGCGCGCCACGATGATCACGTCCACGTCGGGGTGCTCGTCCAGCTCCCGGACGGCCGCGCTCACCCGCTCCACCGCGCTGACCCCCTGCACCGGGACGTTGCGCACCTCGAAGCGGACCGCCGGCCAGCGCCGCCGGGCGTTCTCCAGCACGTCCCGCTCGGCCGCGGAGCCGCGCCCGGTCACCAGGCCGACGCACTGCGGCAGGAACGGCAGCGGCCGCTTGCGCCCGGCCTCGAACAGGCCCTCCCCGGCGAGCCTGCGCTTCAGCTGCTCCAGCCGGGCCAGCAGCTCGCCCAGCCCCACCGGCCGGATCTCCGAGGCCCGCAGGGACAGCTGCCCGCGTGCCGCGTACCACTCCGGCTTGGCGTGCACGACGACCCGCGCGCCCTCCTGCACGACCTCCGCGACCTGGTCGAACACCGAACGGAAGCAGGTCACGGTGAGCGAGACGTCCGCCTGCGGGTCGCGCAGGGTCAGGAACACCACGCCCGCCCCTGGCCGGCGGCTCAGCTGGGTGATCTGCCCCTCCACCCACACCGCCCCGAGCCGGTCGATCCAGCCGCCGATCAGCGCGGAGACCTTGCCGACCGGGAGCGGGGCTTCGGGGGAGCTGGTGTTGGCCATGCGTACGAGGCTAGCGGTCCCGTCGGACAGGCCCAGGGCCCGACGGCCGGTGCCGGGGCGGCCGGGCGGGGCGGGCTCAGCGGTGGTCGCCGACCGGCCCGCCCGACCCGGTGGAGCCCTGCACGCCCAGCACCACCAGCCCGGCCGCCAGCCAGATCAGGGCGGCGAGCTGCGCGGTCGCCGAGGCCTCGTAGACCACCGCGCAGATCACCGCGATCCCCAGCCCGGGGGCGACCAGGTGCCGCAGCCGGTCGCGCGAGCCGTGCCGCACCGTGTACCAGCCGATCACCGAGGCGTGCAGCAGCGCGAATGCGGTCAGCGCGCCCACGTTGACCACCGACGTCAGCTGGTCCAGCCCGTCGTCCCGGTTCGCCGCCCAGACCGCCGCGACCATGGTGATCACCGCGGCCGTCAGCAGCGCCCGGCGCGGGACGCCGCTGGCGGGGTCGACCGGGCCGAGGGCGCGCGGCAGCCGGCCGTCCCGGGCCATCGCGTAGACCAGCCGCCCGGCGGCCGCCTGCCCGGCCAGGGCCGCGAAGGCCGCGCCGACGGCCTTGCCGGCCGCCACCAGGACGTGCAGCCAGTGCCCGACGCCGCTCTCCACCGTGTCGTAGAAGGCCGAGCCCTGTGCCGCCGGGTCGGCGGCCAGCTGCTGCGGGGTCGTCGGCTCCAGGAGCGCCGCCAGGTAGGTCTGCGCGGCGAACAGCACTCCGGCCAGGACCAGGCACCAGAGCACCGCCCTGGCGACGGCCGCCGAGGCGCCGACCGCCTCCTCGACGAAGGTCGCGATCGCGTCGAAGCCCAGGTAGGACAGCACTGCGACGGACACCGCGGAGAGCACGGCGGCGAGCGAGAAGCCGCCGACGGCCGTGAACGGGGTGTCCCAGCCCCGCCGGGGGCCGTCCTGGACCAGCGCCACCACGGCCGCGGCGACGAACACGGCCAGCACCGCCAGCTCCATCGCGAGCACCGCGAAGCCGACCACCGCCGCCGTCCGCACCCCGACCAGGTTGAGCGCGGTGGTCACCAGCACCGCGAGCGCCGTCCAGACCCACCGGGAGACCCCGGGCACCAGCGAGTGCAGGGCGATGCCGGAGAACAGGTAGGCGACCGCCGGGATCAGCAGGTAGTCGAGCATCGCCATCCAGCCGGCGATGAACCCCGGCCCCTCGCCCAGCCCGGCCCGCGCGTAGGCGAACACCGAGCCGGTCTGCGGCACCGCGCGCACCATCTGGGCGTACGAGAAGGCGGTCAGGCCCATCGCCACCGTCGCCACCAGGTAGACCGCGGCGACGGCCCCGTGGCTCCTGGCGTCGAGCACGCCGAACACGCCGACCGGGGCCATCGGGGCGATGAACAGCAGGCCGTAGACCACCAGGTCGCGGACGCCGAGGCTGCGCCGCAGGGCGCCCGGCGGCGCCTGATCACTCGTGGAGCTCATAGACACCACATTTGAGCACCGACGACCGGGTCCGTCCGGAAGGCGCCTCACGTCGGCGCGGCTCGCCGCCGCCCGTACGATGGACCCATGTCCAACACCGCGCAGCGCCGTGTCCTGCTCGCCGCCCCCCGGGGCTACTGCGCGGGTGTCGACCGCGCCGTGATCGCCGTTGAGAAGGCCCTGGAGCAGTACGGGGCACCCATCTACGTCCGCAAGCAGATCGTCCACAACAAGTACGTGGTGCAGACCCTGGAGAAGAAGGGCGCCGTCTTCGTCGACGAGACGGAGGAGGTGCCCGAGGGCTCGATCGTCGTCTTCTCCGCGCACGGCGTCGCCCCGTCCGTCCACGACGAGGCGAAGGCCGGCAAGCTCGCCACCATCGACGCCACCTGCCCGCTGGTCACCAAGGTGCACAAGGAGGCCGTGCGCTTCGCCGACGAGGGCTTCGACATCCTGCTGGTCGGCCACGAGGGCCACGAGGAGGTCGTCGGGACGATGGGCGAGGCGCCGGACCGCATCCACCTGGTGGACGGCGCCGAGGACGTCGCCAACGTCCGGGTCCGGGACGAGTCCAAGGTCGTCTGGCTGTCCCAGACCACGCTGTCCGTGGACGAGACCATGGCCACCGTCGGCGAGCTGAAGAAGCGCTTCCCGGCGCTGGTCAGCCCGCCCAGCGACGACATCTGCTACGCCACCCAGAACCGCCAGGTCGCGGTGAAGCAGATGGCGCCCGACACCGACCTGCTGATCGTGGTCGGCTCCAGGAACTCCTCCAACTCCGTCCGCCTCGTCGAGGTCGGCCTGGAGTACGGCGCCCGCGCCGCCCACCTGGTGGACTTCGCCGAGGAGATCCAGGAGGCCTGGCTGGAGGGCGTCACCACGGTCGGTCTGACCAGCGGCGCCTCGGTGCCGGAGATCCTCGTCGAGGGCGTCCTGGAGTGGCTGGCCGCGCGCGGTTACGACACCGTCGAGACGGTCAAGACCGCCGAGGAGCACCTCACCTTCTCGCTGCCCAAGGAGCTGCGCCGCGACCTGCGGTCCGAGGCCGCCGGCAAGCTGTAGTCCGCCTCCGCACGGAGCCCGGCACCCCGAGGGGGGCCGGGCTCCGTCGCGTCCCGGACCCGTCCCTTCGCTGTGCGCGGCCGAACCCGCTCTCGTAACTTTGTGCACAGGCTGTGGACAAGCGGGTCCGCCGCCACGGGTGGAGGGTGGTCGTGATGACGGCGGTATTCGGCGTGGACATCGGCGGTTCGGGCATCAAGGGCGCCCCGGTCGACCTCGGCCGCGGCGCACTGGCCCAGGAGCGGCACAAGGTGCTCACCCCGCAGCCGTCCGCACCCGAGGCCGTGGTCGCCGCCGTCCGCGAGGTGGTCCGCCACTTCGACCACCAGGGCCCGGTCGGGCTGACCTTCCCCGGCGTGGTGGTCGGCGGCCGGACCAGGACCGCCGCCAACGTGGACAAGGGCTGGATCGGCCTGGACGCCGAGGGCCTCTTCCGCGAGGCGCTGGACCTGCCGGCGACGGTGCTCAACGACGCCGACGCGGCCGGTATCGCCGAGACGGCCCACGGCGCCGGCCACGACCAGTCGGGCGTGGTGCTGGTCCTCACCTTCGGCACCGGCATCGGCAGCGCGCTCTTCGTGGACGGCGCGCTGGTGCCCAACACCGAGCTGGGCCACCTGGAACTGCGCGGCAAGGACGCCGAGCGCCGGGCCTCCTCGGCCGCCAAGGAGCGGCACGGACTGAACTGGGAGCAGTGGGCCGGGCGCGTCGACGAGTACCTGGACCTGGTCGAGATGCTGTTCTCGCCGCAGCTGGTCGTGATCGGCGGCGGGGTGAGCCGCAAGCACGAGAAGTTCCTGCCGCTGCTGCGCCACCGGGAGGCCCGGGTGGTGCCCGCCGAGCTGCGCAACGACGCCGGCATCGTCGGCGCCGCCATGGCGGCGGCCCGGGCGGCGGGCTGAGCCCGGCCCGCGGCAGCCGCGGGCCGGGCTCAGCGGGAGCGGTGGATCCGGCGCTGGGCCACGAACCGGGCGAGCACGATCAGCGCGGCCAGCCCGGTGCCGGAGAACAGCCAGCCGGCCCGCAGCGCCAGCCCGGTCGCCAGCGCCACCACCTGGGCGGTGACCCCGGAGGAGCCGACCGGCCCGAACGCCAGCAGCGCCAGGGCGAACGCGATCGGCCCGCTGATCGGCGCGGCCAGCAGGTCGGCGTAGCGCACCCGGACGGCCAGCTGGAAGCAGACCACCAGGTAGCCCAGGCCGAACAGCCAGCCGAGCCCGTCGAACAGCAGCCGGTCCAGGCCGGCCACCGCGAGCGTGGCCAGCACCGCGACCACGCCGGTGCCGACGGCCGTCAGCCGGGTCGGCCGTCCCGTCCGGCGGCGGCCGTACAGCCGGGGCGCGGAGCGCCCGCGCAGGGGCAGGCGCAACCGCGGCCCGGGCGCGGCCGGGCGGCCCGCGGCGGGCGCGCCGGCCACGGGGCGCAGCCGGGAGGCGGGGGCGCCGGGGGGTCCGGAGGTCTCGGGAGCCCGGCCTGGACCGGGGACGGCGGCCCCGGCCGCGCCGTTCGGCGGTCGGCGTCTGGGCCCTGGCGGCTGGGTACGGATGCTCTGCTCCACCCGCCCAACGTACGGTCCGATCATCGCCACACTGTGTAATGGACCGTTCAGGTCTTGTCCCGTGTCCCCGGACCGGGTACTGATGTGACCGTCGATCAGGGCCCCGATCCGTCCGGCCCCGCCCGCGCACCGTGACCACCGGACCCGAGCCCCTCCCGGCGGCGACCGGGGGGTGAGGAGCTGCCCGTAGACTTGGGGGTCGGCCCGTACGGTGCCGACCCAACTCCTCCAAGCCCACGGGACTGCGCTTCATGTCGCTCACGATCGGAATCGTCGGCCTGCCGAACGTCGGCAAGTCGACCCTGTTCAACGCCCTGACCAAGAACGACGTGCTGGCGGCCAACTACCCGTTCGCCACCATCGAGCCGAACGTCGGCGTCGTCGGCGTCCCGGACGCGCGCCTGGCCAAGCTCGCCGAGATCTTCGGCTCCCAGCGCGTCCTCCCGGCGACCGTCGACTTCGTCGACATCGCCGGCATCGTGCGCGGCGCCAGCGAGGGCGAGGGCCTGGGCAACAAGTTCCTCGCCAACATCCGCGAGTCCGACGCGATCTGCCAGGTCGTGCGCGCCTTCACCGACCCGGACGTGGTGCACGTGGACGGCAAGGTGTCGCCCAAGGACGACATCGAGACCATCCACACCGAGCTGATCCTGGCCGACCTCCAGACGATCGAGAAGGTCCTGCCGCGGCTCCAGAAGGAGGCGCGCCTCAAGAAGGACACCGCCCCCGTGCTGGCCGCCGCCGAGGCCGCGCAGGCCGTCCTGGAGACCGGCAAGACCCTCTTCGAGGCCGGCTTCGACACCGCCCCGATCCGCGAGCTGCACCTGCTGACCGCCAAGCCCTTCCTCTACGTCTTCAACGTGGACGAGGAGGAGCTGGCCGACGAGGACTTCAAGAACGCCCAGCGCGCGCTGGTCGCCCCGGCCGAGGCCATCTTCCTGAACGCCAAGATCGAGTCCGAGCTGATCGAGCTGGACGACGCCGAGGCGCTGGAGCTGCTCCAGTCGATGGGTCAGGAGGAGCCCGGCCTGGCCACCCTCGCCCGGGTCGGCTTCGACACCCTCGGCCTGCAGACCTACCTCACCGCCGGTCCCAAGGAGACCCGCGCGTGGACCATCAAGAAGGGCGCCACGGCCCCCGAGGCGGCCGGTGTCATCCACACCGACTTCCAGAAGGGCTTCATCAAGGCCGAGGTCATCTCCTTCGCCGACCTCGTCGAGACCGGCTCCGTCGCCGAGGCCCGTTCCAAGGGCAAAGCCCGCATCGAGGGCAAGGAGTACGTCATGCAGGACGGCGACGTGGTGGAGTTCCGCTTCAACGTCTGAGCGGCCGGCACGGCGGCACGTCGCTGCCGCCGCAGGCAGCACGTGGGAAGGGGTCGGACTCCGTGGAGTCCGGCCCCTTCGGCGTCACCCGCGCCGGACGGGTGCCGGACGTTCCGGTGCGGGACCGGCGGTGATCAGGTCTCGTAGACGGTGGACCGGTGTCCCACGTGGACGACCCAGACCACCAGCTCTCCGTTGTCGATCGTGTAGACGACGCGGTAGTCGCCGACGCGCAGGCGGCGTCGGTCGGGCCGGGACACGAGTGCGGTCGTGTTGAAGCCGAGCGGGTCGGTCTCCAGCTCGGTCAGCTTGGCCAGGATGCGCAGCGCCGTGTCGCGGGGGATCTTCCGGAGCTCGGCCTGCGCCTCGGGGCGGAAGACGGTCCGGTACTCACTCACCGCGTGCCAGCGTCTCCCTCATGATGTCCTCGATCGGGATACCGGGCGCCGGGGTGGCCATGCGCTCGTCGATGATCCGATTGATCTCGCGCTCTTCCCACTCCTGGTACCTGCGCAGCACCTCGATGGAGACGACGGCCGCGACCTGCTTGCCCCGGCGGGTGATGACCGTGGGCACGTCGTCGCGGTCCGCGCGCTCCACGACCTCCGCCAGGTGGGCGCGCACGTCCCGGATGGACTCTATGGGCAGCGGCTGTGTCATGCGCCCAAGAGTACCGAGTGTCCCATGTGTACACAACGGGAATGCGTTCCGCTCCGGATCGGCCGGGACGGCGGGGCTGGGGCCTTCGGTCGTTCGGGATCCGGTGAAGGGCGGTCCGGCGGGCGGGGGTTCCTCTACGCTGAAGCGGACAACCGGGCTGTGGGGGAGAGGTGTTGGGCGTGGAGGTCGCGCTCGCGGTCGAGCCGGCGGGGGACGGGCGGGAGGGCGAGCAGGCCGAGGCCGCGGGCTCGCTGCGCCGGTGGCTGCTGGCGGAGCCCGAACTGCGGGGCAGTGAGGTGCGGGCCGGGGCGGCCGATCCGGCGGAGGGCCGGATGGGGGAGGTGCTGGAGGTCGTCAACGTGGTGCTGGCCAACGGCATCGCGCTGGCCGGCCTGGTCACCGCCGTGGCGACCTGGCGGGACGCGCGCCGGGGGAGGCCGCGGGTGCGGATCGAGTGCGGCGGCGCCACCGTGGTGGTCGAGGGCGGCTCCGCCGAGGAGGTCCGCCGGATCCTGGAGCAGCTGGAGCGGCCCGCTCCGCCCGGGCTCCCGGCCCAGCCGGCACGGCCGGGCGCTGCGGCGCCGGTCCCGGCGACCGGAGACGCCGAGTAGCCGTGGCCGCACTGGCGGACCCGGGCCGGTCGGCGGCCGTGCTCATCGGGGTCCACGACTACCTCCACCTGGACGGGCTGCCGGCCGTGGCGGCGAACCTGGAGGCGTTGCACAGGGTGCTCACCGACCCGGCGGTGTGGGGGCTGCCCGCCGGGGCGTGCACGGTGATCGCCCAGCCGGGCAGCGCGCGGCAGGTGCTGGACACCGTCCGGGAGAAGGCGCGCGAGGCCACCGACACCCTGCTGGTCTACTACGCCGGCCACGGTCTGACGGACGACTACACGGACGAGCTGCACCTGACCCTGCCGGACACCGTCCGCGACTCCGAGTACACCGCGCTGCGGTACGAGTCCCTGCGGCGCGCGGTGCTCGACCCGCAGGCCCGGGCCCGGCGCACGGTGGTGGTGCTGGACTGCTGCTACAGCGGGCGGGCGCTGGCCGGCGCGATGAGCGCGGGTGAGCACATCGCCGACCAGGCCGTGATCAACGGCAGCGTGGTGCTCACCGCGACCTCGGCGACCAGGGCCGCCCTCGCGCCTCCCGGGGAGCGTTACACGGCCTTCAGCGGGGAGCTCATCGGGCTGCTGGAGGCGGGGCTGCCCGGCGGGCCGGACCTGCTCGACATGGAGACCCTCTTCCGGCAGCTGGCGCAGCGGCTCTCGGAGAAGTCCCGGCCGATACCGCAGAAGCGCAGCCGGGACGACGGCAGCCGGATCGCGATCGCCCGCAACCGGGCCGCCGCGGTGCGGCCGGCGCCGAGCGGCGCGCCGGGGCACGGCGAACGGCGCGCGGGCGAGGAGCGGCGCCGGACGGCGGAGGCGGACGCCCGGGAGAAGCTGCGTCAGGCGGCCCGGCTGGTGGCGGTGCTGGCGGCCAAGCCGGATCCGGACTTCGCGCTGTTCTGGCTCGCGGTGCCGGTGGCGCGCGAGCTCTTCGGGGAGGGCTCGCTGGAGCCCGTCGGTGTGGTGGAGCCGGGGACGTGGTACCTGGCCGTCGACGGGCAGGGCGGCGCCCTGCGGGTGCAGCTGGCGGACGGCACGACGGGGTTCCTGCTCGACGTCGACGGGATCCAGAACGGCAACGCCGACCCGCCGGAGGCCGCGGAGCCGGAGGACGCGGAACCGGAGGACGGGGAGCCGGAGTTCGCGCCGTACTGGCTGGCGGTGCCCGCGACCCGTCCGCTGCTTGCGCTGGACGGGTCGTGGAATCCGGTGGGCGAGGTTCGGCCGGGCACCTGGTACCTCGGTGTCGAGGAGCGGGGGGCCGCCCTGGTCGTCCAGCTCCCGGACGGAACGCAGGGACTGTTGCTCGACCTGAGCGGGATCCAGCGGGACGGCACCGACCACGCGGAGGCCGGGGAGGTCGACTTCGTGCCGTTCTGGTTCGTGCTGCCGCTGGAACACCACCCGTTGATGGCGGAGGACGGTTCGGACCGCAGGGTGGGGGTGCTGGAGGCGGGGCGGTGCTACCTGGCCCTGCAGCATCGGGGCCAGGGCCTGCTCGTCCAGGCGTCGGCCACCGCCCGGGGGCTGCTCCGTACGACGCACGGTGCCCGGCGGGGGACCAAGGGCCGCGCCGGGGACGTGCGCCGGCTGTCCAAGCTGATCGATGCCGCTTCGGCGACCGGTCCGAGCCCGGACTTCCAGCCGTTCTGGTTCGCGGTTCCGGAGGTGCGTCCGCTGTTCGGGGCGACGGCCCGGGAGCCGGTCGGAGTCCTGCTGCCGGGAATCTGGTACCTGGCCGTCGAGCAGCGAGGCACCGCCCTGGTCGCCCAGCTGCGCAGCGGCCGCAAGGGCCTGCTGCTCGACGCGGTGGGCATCCAGCGCGGGTGACCGCGCCGGACGGGTGGCCGCGCCGGACGCACCGGTCAGCGGCGGACGGTGACGGTCACGGTGCCGTCCGGGCCGGCGGTGACGGTGACGTCCCGGAGGGTGTCGGCGTGGGCGTCGGGGCGGTGGGCGAGGGCGCGCGGGCCGATGCCGACGACGCGCGCGCCGGCCGCGCGGGCGGCCTCGATGCCGGCGCCGGAGTCCTCGAAGGCGAGGCAGTCGGCGGGGTCGTGGCCGAGGGCGGCGGCGCCCTTGAGGAAGCCTTCCGGGTCGGGCTTGCTGCCGCCGACGGACTCGGCGGTGATCAGGACGGGCGGCAGCGGCAGGCCGGCGGCGGCCATCCGGACGGTGGCGAGTGGCTCGTCGGCGGAGGTGACCAGGGCGTGCGGCAGGTCGGCGAGGGCGGTCAGGAAGGCGGGCGCCCCGGGCACGGGGACGACGCCGTCGGTGTCGGCGCGCTCCTCGGCGAGCATCCGACGGTTCTCGGCGAGGTTGACCTCGACGGGGCGGTCGGGGAGGAGGGCGGCCATGGTCGCGTGGCCCTGGCGGCCGTGGGCGACGGCCAGGACGGCGGCGGGGTCGAGGCCCTGCCGTTCGGCCCAGCGGCCCCAGCACCGCTCCACGACGGCGTCGGAGTTGACCAGGGTGCCGTCCATGTCGAGGAGGAGGGCGTGGGCGGTCAGCTGGATCGGGGCGGCGGGCATGGGGAGGCTCCTCGCGGGCGCGGCGGACGGACGACGCAGGGCTGAGTCGTTTGTTCCTCGATGATACAAAAGATCATCCGAGCAAGTGGGCGTTGACCGCCCGGGCCTCCTCGGCGAGCTCCGGCAGCTCCACCACCTCGACCCCCGCCGCCTCCAGCAGCGCGGCCCCCTGGCAGTCGGTGACGAAGAGGTCCGGCTCGCGCCACGCCACCACCACCCGCGGCACGCCCGCCGCGATGAGCAGCCGGGCACACGGCACCGGCCGCGAGGCCCGTCGGCCGCACGGTTCCAGCGAGCTGTACACGGTCGCGCCGCGCAGCCGCGGGTCGTCGGCCGGGAGCTTGCCGAGGGCCGCCTCCTCGGCGTGGGCGTGCGCGTCGACCTCCCGGCTGTAGCCCTCCGCCAGCACCTCGCCGTCGGCGCCGACGATCACCGCGCCGACCGAGAAGGCGGTCTCGGACGGCGGGCAGCTGCGGGAGAGTTCGACGGCCCGGCGCAGGTGGTCGAGGTCGGTGGTCACGCGGCGGACTCCTTCGGGGCGTACCTGAGCAGGACGACGTCGCCCACCGTACGCGCCTCCAGCAGGCGCATCCGCCGGGCCGGTCCGCCGGGGAAGGCGGCCGGGCGGACGAACCGCGGCGCCCCGGCCTGGCCGACCAGCAGCGGGGCGACGGCCAGCTGCAGTTCGTCGGCAAGCCCCTGCGCGAGGAACTGGGTGTGCACCCCGCCGCCGCCCTCGACCATCAGCCGGCGCACCCCCCGCGCGCCCAGGTCGTCCAGCACCGTGCCGAGGTCCACCGACCCGCCGAGCGCCACCACGTCGGCCAGGCCGTCCAGGCGGGGGCGCAGCACCGCCGCGCCGGCGTCGGTGGTGTAGGCGAGCTTGGCGCCCCCGGTGTGCCAGAAGCGCAGGCCGGCGTCGAGGGCGCCGCTCGCGCTGAGCGTGACCTTCAACGGGTACGCGGGGCGGCCGGCCGCGAGCCGGGCGGCCCGGCGGTCGGGGTCGTTGACCAGCAGGCGCGGGTTGTCGGTGCGCAGCGTGTTGCCGCCGACCAGGACGGCGTCGGCGGCCGCGCGCTCCGCGTCGACCCGGTCGAAGTCGGCCCGGTTGGAGAGCAGCAGGCGTTCGGGGGAGGCGTCGTCGAGGTGTCCGTCGAGCGACACGGCGGCGCTCAGCAGGACGAAGGGGCGCTGGCCGGGCATGGCGGGTGACCGTTCTGTCGGGTGGGCCTCCACGGTACGGCCGGCGTGGGGGCCGGGGCGGTCGAGTGTTCGATGAATGAGACGAATCTTCTCGGAATGTGGATGACCGGCTAGCGTTCGGAGTGTCGCGGAACCGACCACGTCCCAGGGGGGACCCCATGACCGGACAGCAGCCCGTCGTCTACACCCACGGCCACCAGGAGGCCGTGCTGCGCTCGCACCGCTCCCGGACGGCGGCCGACTCCGCCGCCTACCTGCTGCCCGAACTGCGCCCGGGGCAGGTCCTGTTGGACATCGGTTGCGGCCCCGGCACGATCACCGCCGACCTGGCCGAACTGGTCGGCCCGACCGGGCGGGTGGTGGCCGTCGACACCTCCGCCGAGGTGCTGGCGCAGGCCGCCGGGTACGTGGCCGAACGCGGCCTGGTCAACGTCGTCTTCGAGGTCGCCGACGTGCACCGGCTGCCCTTCCGGGACGGCGGGTTCGACGTCGTGCACGCCCACCAGGTGCTGCAGCACGTGGCCGACCCGGTCACCGCGCTGCGGGAGATGCGCCGGGTGTCGGCGCCGGGCGGCGTGGTCGCGGCCCGGGACGTCGACTACGCCTCGATGACCTGGTTCCCCGAGGCGCCGGCGCTGGACCGCTGGCTGGAGCTGTACGAGCGGATCGCCCGGGCCAACGGCGGCGAGCCGGACGCCGGGCGGCGGCTGCTGTCCTGGGCCCGGGCGGCGGGCTTCGCCGAGGTCGCGGCGGGCGCGAGCACCTGGACGTACGCGACGCCCGGGCAGCGGGCCTGGTGGGGCGGGATGTGGGCGGACCGGGTGACGGGCACCGCGATCGGCCGGGCGGCGGTGGAACGGGGGCTGGCGGACCGGGCCGAGCTGGAGTCGATCGCGGCCGGCTGGCGGGAGTGGACCGCCGAGGACGACGGCTGGTTCTCGATGCTGCACGGCGAGATCCTGGCGCGCGGCTGACGACGCGGCTGACTGCGTGGCCGACGGCGCGGCCGGCCGGGCGGGTGCTCTCGCGGCCGGCGGCGTGGCGGCCGTCGGCCGCCCGGTGCGCGACGGACCGGGGAAAACGTTCGCGCGGACGTTCGGAAAGATCGGATAAAGTCGCGCGTCCGCTCGACCCGGACTCCTTCGGGCCGCTCCGGCCCGCTGCCGGGGGCGGGCCGACGAGTCGCACTGTCGAGCTGATGCCCGTACCGGCGGGCCGGGGGAGTCCACGTGTCCAAGCCTGAGTCCGAGCCGCCCGTGTCGGGGCCGGAGCCCGCCGCGGCGGACCTGCGCAAGCCGGCCGACGCGGCACCCGCCCAGCCCGCCCCGCCCGTGCCCACCGCTGCCCCGGAGCCGTCCGCCCCGGAGCCGTCCGCGTCCGCCGACGCGTCCGCCGACCCGTGGGCCGCGCCCGCCGGGCCCCCCGCGCCCGCCGCGCCGTGGCCGGCCCCCCAGCCCGCGCCCGCGCCGCCCACCCGTGGCGGCTGGGCCGCGGTGCCCCCGGCCGCGCAGTCCGGCTTCCAGCCCGGCTTCGCCTACCCCCAGGCCGCCCCCGCCACCAACGGCTTCGCGGCCGCCTCCCTGGTCACCGGCCTGGTCCTGGTGGCGCCGCTGGCCCTGCTGTTCGGCATCATCGGGCTGGTCCAGATCAACCGCCGCGGCGAGCGCGGCTTCGGGATGGCGCTGACCGGCCTGGTGCTCGGCGGGGTCGGGACGGCGCTGATGTCCCTGGCCGTCGTCGGGCTGTCCGTCGACGGCCCGGACGACCGGTCGGGCCGGCCCCCGAAGGCCCCGGCCGGCTCGGTCGCCTGGGCCGCACTCAAGTCCGGGGACTGCTACAACACCCCCGAGAACGGCAGCCGGAGGGATCCCTCGGGCGGCGACGAGACGCTGTTCTGGGTGCGCCGGGTGCCGTGCTCCGCCCCGCACCACGGCGAGGTGGCCGGG
The DNA here is from genome assembly GCF_044453265.1 of Kitasatospora sp. NPDC051705. NCBI lineage: Bacteria > Bacillati > Actinomycetota > Actinomycetes > Kitasatosporales > Streptomycetaceae > Kitasatospora > Kitasatospora sp. NPDC051705. Next base: position 76,027 of record NZ_JBITCO010000008.1, read on the forward strand.
ACGGCCATGATCCCCTCCCCCCACGGGCCGTCCTACCCGGGCGAGAGCCGGGTCCGCGAGGTGGCCGCCGAGCTGTGCCGCAAGGTGCTCGACGACTACGCGCTCGACCAGTGGGCCGTCCCGGACGGCATGGACGACGTCTACCTCTACCCGACCCAGGGCAACTGGAAGTCCGGCGAGCGCTACGTGACCTGCGCCTTCGAGGACCGCGGAGGGGACCACCTGGGGACGGTCCGCACCGACCGGAGCAAGCTGACCCCCGCCCAGCTGGCCTACCTGGACGCCGTCCGCGGCTTCAACGACGTCTACGGGAAGCAGCCGAAGAAGTCCGTCGCCGACGCGCCGTCCGAGTACCGGGACTGGGCCCGGCTGATGGCCCTGGCCTCGCACGCCGAGGCTACGGCGCTGGGCAAGGACTCGACCGGGTGGCCGGCCGAGGTCAAGCCGACGGTCGACCGGCTGGCCGCCGCCCAGCGGGCGGCCGCCGGCTCGTGGGACGCCGCGGCCGCCGGCGCCGACCTGGAGGGCGACGTCCGCCGGGCCAGGGCGCTGGTGACCAAGACGGTGCCGCTCAGCGTGGAGATCCGGCGCGGGCTCGGCCTGTCCACCGGCGAGCAGGTGCCCGACCTCCAGGTCTGAGCCGCCGCCCGCCCGCGGCGGATTCGGTTACCCGCCGTTAACACCGCCCGTACCCGCCGGTAGCGCGCCGTGCGTAGCCTCGCGGCGGCGGATCCCCGGCCCGACCCCCACGCCGGCCGGGGATACGCTCCCGCCATGGACGCCTTTCGGGTGATGCGCCAGGACGACAACGGCAACCGTTACCTCGTCGCCGGGGGGCTGGAACGGGCCGAGGCGGAACGGCTGGCGGCCGAGTTCGAGGCCCGCGGCCACAAGCAGCTGTACTGGGTCGAGGACGAGGCCGCGGGTGCGCCCGGGGGCGACCGGGGCCCGGGCCGGCCGGGGGCGGACGCGCCCACGCCGTAGGGTCGGGGCCATGGACCAGGCCAGCGGGACCCCCACCGGAACCAGGATCGTCGTCGGCGGCGCGCTCATCCACCGCGGGCGGGTGCTCGCCGCCCGGCGCAGCGCGCCCGCGTCGGTGGCCGGGCGCTGGGAGTTCCCGGGCGGGAAGGCCGAGCCGGGCGAGACCGAGGCGCAGGCGCTGGAGCGGGAGCTCCTGGAGGAGCTGGGCGTCCGGGCCCGGGCGCTGCGGCGGTTGCCGGGCGCCTGGACCGTCCGGCCGGGCCTGGAGCTGCGGTTCTGGGCGGCCGAGCTGCTCGCCGGTGACCCGCGTCCGCTGGAGGACCACGACGAGCTGCGCTGGCTCGGGCCCGCCGAGCTGGAGGGCGTCGACTGGATCGACCACGACCGGGACGTCCTGCCGCACGTCGCCCGGTTGCTGGCCGGCTGACCCGACGGACCGACCGGTGCGCCCGCCCGCGTGTCGGGGTGCGACGCGCTGGGCACGGGGTAGGTCAATCGGACAAGACGACCCGCCGTCCGGGATAGCCTGGGTCCTGCTGGGTATGTCACGTTTCGGGACCATTCGTCACCATCGGTGAGCCGCCCCAGCCGGCGACGCCGATCCCGACCAGAGCCGGAGGCCCCGTCGGTGTCGAGTACCGGGAACGGCGGCGCGGGAGCACGGCGGCCGGGCGCCGCAGGGAGCGCCGCCGCCCGCGCCCGGCTGCGCCGGGGCACCCCGCCCGGCACCCCGCAGCCCCCGGTCGGCCGCCGTCGGCGGGAGACCGGCGAGGGCCCCGACGTCCCGGGCCCCGAGCAGCCGGGCCCCGCCCTGGCCGTGCCCGACCCGGGCGCCCAGCCCGGCCTGCGCAGCCGCCCCGGCCGGCCCTTCCCCGGCGGCCCCTCGGACGCCCCGCGCGGCACCGGCGCACCGACCGAGGGCAGCCTGCTGGACATGCTGAAGGTCGCCATCGCGATCCTGGACACCGCCGGGCGGGTGGTCCTCTGGAGCCCGGCCGCCGAGGAACTCCTCGGCTGGCCGAACGAGCTGCTGGTCGGCCGCCGGATCGAGGAACTGATCCCCGACCAGGAGCAGGTCTCCCGGATCCGTTCCGCGGTCCAGGACACCCTGCGCAACGGCCGCTGGGCGGGCAACGCCGAACTGCGCGACCGGGACGGCGCACCCGTCGCCGTCGAGGCCCGGATCTCCCTCCTGGTGGACGGCGACGGCACCCCGTTCCTGCAGGTCAGCCTGGCCGAGGCGGCCGCCGTCCGGGCCGTCGAGCGGGACCTCGCCGTCCGCGACGCCCTGTTCGAGCAGTCCCCGCTGGGCATCGCCATCCTGGACACCGACCTGCGCTACACCGCCGTCAACCAGACCCTCGCCGAGATGAACGGCGTCGCCACCGACGACCACGTCGGCCGGACCACCGGCGAGACCCTCCCCGAACGGGCCGCCGACGAGATCACCGCCATCCAGCGCCAGGTGCTGGCCACCGGCGAGCCCGTCATCGACGTCACCCTCGCCTCCCCGGTCACCGCCCGCTCGGGCTACCGCTCGATCTCCTACAGCCGGATGACCGACCGTGCCGGCCGGGTGCTCGGCATCTCCGGCACCGTAATGGACGTGACCGAGCGCTACCGGGCCGTCGCCAAGGTCGAGCACGCCCGGCGCCGGCTCTCGCTGCTCAACGAGTTCGGCTCCCGGGTCGGCGACCTGCTCGACGCCTCCCGGATCGCCCAGGAACTCGCCAGCTCCGTCGTCCCCCGCCTCACCGACCACTCCGCGGTGATCCTGCTGCAGGCCGTCGCGCACGGTGACGACCTGCCCCGGCACGGCCACGACCGGCGCACCTCGCTGCTCCAGCTCGGCACCGCCTCCGTCCAGGACGGCCCCGAGGTCGAGGTCATGCTCCGCCGCGGCGCCCGGATCACCTTCGCCGAGGACTCCGCCTGCGGGCGGGTGCTGCGCACCGGCGTCCCCGAGCTGCTCTCCGGAGCCGACCAGCTCGACGACGTCACCTACCCGGGCGATCCGAAGATGCAGGCCGCGCACGACCTGGGCGTGCACTCGATGCTGGTCGTGCCGCTGCGCGCCCGCGGCATCGTGATCGGCCTGCTGCTGGTCAGCCGGGCCGGCTACCGCGAGGGCTTCGACCGGGACGACCTGGCCTTCACCGTCGAGCTGGCCGACCGGGCCGGCAGCTCGCTCGACAACGCCCGCCTCTACGCCCGCGAGCGCACCGCCGCGCTCACCCTCCAGCGCACCCTGCTCCCGCAGCAGGTCCCGCAGCCCACCGGCGTCGAGGTCGCCTACCGGTACGTGCCCGGCAGCAGCGGCACCGAGGTCGGCGGCGACTGGTTCGACGTCATCCCGCTGCCCGGCGACCGCACCGCCCTGGTGGTCGGCGACGTGATGGGCCACGGCCTGCGGGCCGCGGCCACCATGGGCCGGCTGCGCACCGCCGTCCGGGTGCTGGCCGCCCTCGACCTGCCGCCGGACGTCCTGCTGCGGCACGTCCACGAGCTGGCCGACGACCTGGCCCAGGGGCCGGACGAGGCCCTGCTCGCCACCTGCGTCTACGCCGTGTTCGATCCGGGGACGGCCAGGCTCACCGTCGCCAAGGCCGGACACATCCCGCCCGTCCTGGTGGTGCCGGGCGAGGAGGGCGAGGAACCGACCCGGACCGGCGGCCCGCTGCCCGGCGGCACCGGACGGATCCTCGACCTGCCCTCCGGCGCCCCGCTCGGCGTCGGCGGCGTCCCGTTCGAGTCCGTCGAGCTGAAGATCCCCGAGGGCAGCCTGCTCGCCCTCTGCACCGACGGCCTCGTCGAGTCCCGGGACAAGGACCTCGACGTCGGCCTCGGCCGGCTGGTCACCGTGCTCCAGGCCCCGCACGCCTCCATCCAGGCCGCCTGCGAGGCGGTGCTGGACACCATGGAACAGGGCCGCGAGCCCGACGACGTGGCGCTGCTGCTCGCCCGGCTCGGCCACGGACAGGCCGGCACCCCGACCGCGGGCTGGACCCTGCCCGCCGAGCCCACCGCCGTCTCCCGGGCCCGCCGGCTGGTGCGCTCCACCCTCGCGGAGTGGGGCGTCGAGCAGCTCACCGACGTCGCCGAGCTGCTGGTCAGCGAGCTGGTCACGAACGCCGTCCGGTACGCCAGCGCCCCCATCGGGGTGCGCCTGACCCTCGGCGAGACGCTGCTGGTCGAGATCTCCGACCCGCTGCCCGACCCGCCCCGGGAGCGCCACGCGGCCGAGGCCGACGAGGGCGGCCGGGGCCTGGAGCTGGTCCGCCGGCTGGCCCTGCGCTGGGGCGCCCGGGCCGAGGGGATCGGCAAGGTCGTCTGGTTCGAGCAGGCGCTGCCGGGTAATGAGCCCGACGGGTCGTGAGCGGGGCGCGGCGAGCGGACCACCGAGGGTGTGCGCGCCGGGCCGGAGACGAGGAGAACAGTGCGGCACGTGCCAGTAGGCGGCCGGGGGGAGCGCGCGCTCCGGAAGGGGGCGCGGGCGTGGCATTGTGGTTGCGCGGGCGGTAGGACAAAAACCTTCGCCCGATCTGATGTTGTGATGTTGAGGGCGTGTGAACGTACCCCTCGATGATGAATACTCGGTCTTCTCGACATCCGGACGGTCGCGGGTTGGAGGGGTCGGTCCGTTGAACAGCACCCCGGCGCGGAACGCGCCGAGCAGCAGCGGTCATGCCGCCGTGCCCGGGCAGGTCGGCGCACCACAGCTGCCCGTGCGCGCCGCCCAGGCGGGCGGCGACGGCGCGAGCCGCATCCGCACCGGCCGCCCGGCGGTCGACGGCCACCCGTGGGGTGCCGGCGACCCGGGCTCGATCTACGACTACATCCGGGTCGCCACCTTCGCGATCGGCCCCGACGGGCGGATCAGCCAGTGGAGCGAGCGCGCCGCCGAGTTCTTCGGCGTCCCCGCCCCCGACGCCGTCGGCGCCGACCCGATCACCACCTTCGTCCCCCGCGAACTCTGGCAGCGCGGCCGCGCCCGGCTGGAGCGCACCCTGGCCGGCGAGGAGTGGGTCGGCACCACCCCCTACCGGGACGCCGCCGGCGGCGAGGGCCTCGCCGAGCTCTACCTGATGCCCGACAGCGCCCTGCCCACCGCCGGGGCCACCTGCCTCGCCGTCGACCTCGGCCGGCTGCGCCGCATCGAGACCGACCTCGCCGCCTCCGAGGCCGTCTTCGGCCAGACGCCCACCGGCTTCATCCTGTTCGACGACCGGCTGCGCCTGCAGCGGGTCAACGACGCCTTCGCCTCCGGCATGGGCCTGGCCCCCACCGACCTCGAGGGCCTCACCCCGCACGACCTCTTCCCGCCCTCCGAGGCCGACCGGCTCACCGCCGCCCTGCGCAAGGTCCTCGCCACCGGCGAACCCGTCTTCGACCTGCGCTTCCACGGCGCCGTCCCCACCCGCGAGGGCAACCGGCTCTGGGCCGTCTCGCTGTACCGGCTCAACGGCACCGCCGGACAGCCCATCGGCGTCGCCGGGCAGGTCTCCGACGTCACCAGCCGGCACGTCGCCGAGCGCGAGGCCGACGGCGTGCGCCGCAACCTCGCCCTGCTCAACGAGGCCAGCGCGCACATCGGCTCCACCCTCGACCTGGAGACCACCGCCAAGGAACTGCTCGACGTCGTCGTCCCGCCGTTCTGCGACCTCGCCACCGTCGACCTCTACACCGCGCTGCTCTCCGGCGAGACCGTCCCCAGCGCCGGCCGCCTGGGCGACACCGTGCTCACCGACGGCAGCGGCGAACTGCGCCGGGTCGCCGTCTCCAGCGTCGTCGGCGGAGCCTCCTCCGTCCTCGGCTCGGTCACCGGCCTGCCCATCGCCGAAGCCGGCGGGACCCTCTGTTACCCGCGCCGCTCCCCGCACGCCAGGGCGCTGCGCACCGGCCGCAGCGTCATCCCCGAGCCCGGCCCCGACCCACTGCTGCGCTCCACGCTGATCGTCCCGCTGGTCGCCCGCGACCAGGTGCTCGGACTCGTCCAGCTGTCCCGCGCCATCGGCAGCGAGCCCTTCGACGCCCGCGACGTCGCCATCGCCGAGGAACTCGTCGCCCGAGCCGCCGTCTGCATCGACAACGCCCGGCTCTACCGCCGCGAGCACGAGCGCGCCCTGATCCTCCAGCGCAGCCTGCTGCCCCCGGGCAACCCGGCCGCCAGCGGCCTGGAGATCGCCTGCCGCTACCTGCCCAGCAACAACAACACCGAGGTCGGCGGCGACTGGTTCGACGTCATCCCGCTGCCCGGCAACCGCACCGCCCTCGTCATCGGCGACGTCATGGGCCGCGGCCTGCGCGCGGCCGTCGCCATGGGGCAGCTGCGCACCGCCGTCCGCACCCTCGCCATGCTCGACCTCGACCCCGCCGAGGTGCTCGGCGCCCTCGACGAGATCGCCCGCGGCCTCGGCGACGACTCCGCGCCCGCCAGCCCGCCCACCCAGTACGGCCGGCTCACCTCCACGGCCGACGAGGAGGCCCGCGAGGTCTACCTGGCCACCTGCGTCTACGCGGTCTACGACGCCGTCACCCGGCGCTGCGTCTTCGCCAACGCCGGCCACCTGCCGCCCGTCCTGCTCAGCCCCGGCGAACCCGCCCGGATGCTCGACGTACCGCCCGGCCTGCCGCTCGGCGTCGGCGGCGAGCCCTTCGAGGAGGTCGAGCTGACCCTCCCCGACGGCGCCGTCCTCGGCCTCTACACCGACGGCCTGGTGGAGAGCCGCAAGCACCAGCTGGACGAGGGCCTGCGCGCCTTCCGCACCGCGCTCTCCGCCGAGGGCCGGAGCCTGGAGAACCTCTGCGACCACGTCCTCGGCGAGCTCAACCCGCACCACGGCGAGGACGACATCGCCCTGCTGATGGCCAAGGTGCACGCCTTCCCCGAGGACGCCGTCGGCAACTGGTTCCTGCCGCCCGAGCCGACCTCCGTCGCCAAGGCCCGAGAACTGGCCTGCAGCTGGCTGCTCGCCCGCGGCCTGGACGAGCTCGTCGACACCACCGAACTGCTGGTCAGCGAACTCGTCACCAACGCGCTCAAGCACGGCCGGGGCGAGATCCGGCTGCGACTGCTGCGCGAGCGCAGCATGGTCTGCGAGGTCTGGGACGACGGCTACGCCCAGCCCCGGCAGCGGCGCGCCCAGGAGACCGACGAGGGCGGGCGCGGCCTGCAGCTGGTCAGCCTGCTGGCCGAGCGCTGGGGCAGCCGGCGCACGCCCAAGGGCAAGATCGTCTGGTTCGAGCTGGGGCTGTAGCCGGATCGGCCGTCCGGGTGCAGTCGCCCGGCGGCCGCCGTGTCGGCCCCGGGCGGGGCGCCCGGTCGGCGTTCCATGGCCGCCATGCGCGTCCGCCAGCTCACCGCCGCAGCCGCCGCGCTGCTGCTCGCCGCCGTCCTCGGCGGCTGCTCCGAGGACCAGGCCCCGGCCCGCACCCCGGCCCCCGCCCCCGCACCCACCTCGGCCGACCCGACCACCAGCACCGGGGACGTCCGGCCCGCCGACCGCACCGACGTGCGGGACGGCGGCACGCTGCGCTGGGCCGTCGACGGCGTCCCGGCCACCCTCGACGTCTACCAGGACGCCGCGACCGCCGACTCGGCGCTGATCGCCCACGCCCTCTACCCCTCGCTGTTCCGGCCCGACGAGCACGGCCGGCTCGTCCCCGACCCGGACTACCTGGAGGGCGCCGAGTCCACCCCGCCCGGGCGGCTGCCCCAGGTCGTCACCTACCGGCTCAACCGGCACGCCGTCTGGAGCGACGGCACCCCGCTCTCCGCCGCCGACCTCACCGCGCAGCGGGCCGCCCTCTCCGGCCTCGACCCCGCCTACCGGGGCGCCCACCCGGCCGGGTACGACGCCATCGACTCGATCACCGCGGGCGCCGACCCGCACGAGGTCAGGGTCACCTTCCGGCGGCCCTGCGCCGAGTGGCGCGCCCTGTTCGGGCCGCTCTACCCGGCCGCCGAGACCGCCACCGCGGACGCCTTCAACCGGCCGCTGACGGGCGGGCCCCACCCGACCGCCGGTCCGTACGCGGTGTCCCGCTACGACGCCGCCGGCGGGACGGTCACCGTCGTCCGCAACCCGCTGTGGTGGGGCGACCGGCCGAAGAGCGACCGGATCGACTTCCTCGCCACACCGCCCGAGCGGCGCCTCGACGCCCTCGACCAGGACCGGCTGGACATCGCCCCGCTCACCGCGGCGGTCGACCGGGCGGCGCCCGCGCCCGCCACCGCCCCGGCCGGGCTCACCCCCGTACCCGTCCCCGGCGCGGTGCCGCCCGCCCCCGTGCCGCCCGCCGCCGCACCGGAGGCGGCGGCGCGGGCCCTGCGGCGGGCCGAGGCGCTGCCCGGCGTCACCGTCCACCGGGCCGCTGCCGCCTCGCTCACCCAGCTCACCCTCAACGCAGCCCGCGCCCCGCTCACCGACCCGGCCCTGCGCCGCGCCCTCGTCCGCGCCGTCGACCGTCGGCGGATCGCCGAGGCGGCACTCGGCCCGCTCGGCCTGCCCGCCGCCCCGCTCGGCAGCCACCTGCTCGCCGGCGACCAGGACGGCTACCGCGACAACAGCGCGGCCGCCGGCCCCGACGCCGCCGCCCGGCTGCTCGACCGGGCCGGCTGGAAGCGCCCCGGCGCCGGCCGCACCCGGGCCAAGGACGGCCGGGAGCTCGCCCTCACCCTGCTCGTCCCGGCCGGCTCCGCGACCGCCGGGCGCACCGCCGAGGCGCTCACCGCCGACCTCGCCGAGTCCGGCGTGGCGGTGCGGGCGGTCACCGCGCCCGCCGACACCTTCGTCCGGGACCACCTCGCCGCCGGGGACTACGACCTCGCCCTGTTCTCCTGGCCGGCCGGCGCCAGCCCCGCGGGCGAGCAGCGGCCCGCCTACGCCAAGCCCCGGCCCGACGCCGACGGCGCCCTCGACCCCGGCGGCAACTACGGCCGCAGCGGCACCGAGGAGATCGACCGGCTCTTCGACCGCGCCGCCGCCGAACTCGACCCCGCCGCCCGCCTCGACCTCCTCCAGGAGGCGGACGTCCGGATCTGGCAGCTCGGGCACTCGGTGCCCCTCTACCAGCGGCCCGAGCTGGTCGGCGTCCGCGCGGACCTCGCCGGCGCCGGCGCCTGGGGCTTCGCCTGGCCGCGCTTCCAGGACATCGGCCGGAACGCCTAGGACGGGGCCCCGGACGTGATCCAGCTGTGATCTTGATCCCGCCCGACCTGGTCGTTTCTGCTCACCTGGGCGGTTCCCCGTACGATAGGAGGAAGCCGAGGCATGTCCATATGCCCGGCGGGTGGACCGGTAGTAGCAGGCGGAACGGGCGGCGGCGATCAACAGGGATCGCAGGTCGGCGTCTCGCGGCCGGGCGCCGCAACCCACGATTCCGGGAGAATCAGCTAGGCATGCCCACGCGCAACGACATCCGCAACGTCGCCATCGTCGCCCACGTCGACCACGGCAAGACCACCCTGGTCGACGCCATGCTGAAGCAGGCCGGCGCCTTCGCCGCCCACCAGCAGCTGGACGACCGGATGATGGACTCGAACGACCTGGAGCGCGAGAAGGGCATCACCATTCTCGCGAAGAACACCGCCGTCAAGTACCACCCCAAGGACGGTGGCGCGCCGATCACCATCAACATCATCGACACCCCGGGCCACGCCGACTTCGGTGGCGAGGTCGAGCGCGGTCTGTCGATGGTGGACGCGGTCGTCCTGCTGGTCGACGCCTCCGAGGGTCCGCTGCCGCAGACCCGCTTCGTGCTCCGCAAGGCGCTCACCGCGCGCCTGCCCGTCATCCTCTGCATCAACAAGACGGACCGCCCGGACTCCCGGATCGACGAGGTCATCAACGAGACCTACGACCTGTTCCTGGACCTGGACGCGGACGAGGACCAGATCGAGTTCCCGATCGTCTACGCCTGCGCCCGTGACGGCGTCGCCTCGCTGACCAAGCCGGAGAACGGCACCGTCCCGGCCGACAGCACCAGCCTGGAGCCGTTCTTCTCCACCCTGCTGGAGCACGTCCCCGCGCCGACGTACGAGGAGGACGCGCCGCTGCAGGCCCACGTCACCAACCTCGACGCCGACAACTTCCTCGGCCGCATCGCGCTGCTGCGCGTGGAGCAGGGCGAGCTGCGCAAGGGCCAGACCGTGGCCTGGATCAAGCGCGACGGCTCGATCCAGAACGTCCGCATCTCCGAGCTGCTGATGACCGAGGCGCTCACCCGCAAGCCGGCCGAGGTGGCGGGCCCGGGTGACATCTGCGCCGTCGCCGGCATCTCCGAGATCATGATCGGCGAGACCCTCGCCGACACCGAGAACCCGATCGCCCTGCCGCTGATCACGGTGGACGAGCCGGCCATCTCGATGACCATCGGCACCAACACCTCGCCGCTGGTCGGCCGCGGCGGCAGCGGCAAGGGCGCGGACGCCAAGTCCGGCGCCAAGGTGGACCGCAAGGTCACCGCCCGCCAGGTGAAGGATCGCCTGGACCGCGAGCTGATCGGTAACGTGTCGCTGCGCGTGCTGGACACCGAGCGCCCGGACGCCTGGGAGGTGCAGGGCCGCGGTGAGCTGGCGCTGGCCATCCTGATCGAGACCATGCGCCGCGAGGGCTTCGAGCTGACCGTCGGCAAGCCGCAGGTGGTCACCAAGGAGGTCAACGGCAAGACCCACGAGCCGGTCGAGCGACTGACCGTGGACGTGCCGGAGGAGCACATGGGCGCGGTCACGCAGCTCATGGGCGTCCGCAAGGGCCGGATGGACAACATGTCCAACCACGGCTCGGGCTGGGTCCGGATGGAGTTCGTGGTGCCGTCCCGCGGCCTGATCGGCTTCCGCACCGAGTTCCTGACCAGCACCCGAGGCACCGGCATCGCGCACTCGATCCACGAGGGCCACGAGCCGTGGTTCGGCCAGCTGTCCACCCGCAACAACGGCTCGCTGGTCGCCGACCGCGCCGGTGTGGTGACCGCCTTCGCGATGACCAACCTGCAGGAGCGCGGCGTGCTCTTCTGCGAGCCGGGCACCGAGGTGTACGAGGGCATGATCGTCGGTGAGAACTCGCGCTCCGACGACATGGACGTGAACATCACCAAGGAGAAGAAGCTCACCAACATGCGGTCGTCGAACGCCGACGTCGCGGAGTCGATCGTCCCGCCGCGCAAGCTCTCGCTGGAGCAGTCGCTGGAGTTCTGCCGCGAGGACGAGTGCATCGAGGTGACCCCGGAGACGGTTCGCATCCGTAAGGTCGTGCTGGACCAGAAGGACCGCGGGCGCACCGCTTCGCGCGCCAAGAAGGCGTGATCAGGTCGTCCTGAACGGCCTTTGGCCGAAAGTTCGCCCCCCTTTCCGATGGAGAGGGGGGCGAACTTTTTCAACTACCGCAAGTTGTCGACGCGCGTATAAACGGAATATCGCTTACCACAGCCGGGTGTCCGCTGAGCGAACACGACACTCCGTCATGCATGACGACTGTCCGTTTGGTACCTGTCTGGCTATGTCTCTTATGTCCGGTTTTCGAAACTTACCGACCGTTCATGTGACCTAATTGAGATCGGCATTGGTCACTTTCGTGTCCGTGCGTGACGGATAGTGGAGCCAGTCAGGCTCGGGTCAAGGGTTAACGCGCAGGGGTGCGCGCCGAAACCACGAGCGCGGACGGCACAGCGGATCCGGTATCAACCTTCCGCGGTGCTCTCCTCGTTGGATAGTCGATTTCAGGAGGCATCCCCCATGCGCGGTGCAACCACGACCAAGTGGGTTGTCGCGGCTACCGCGATCGCCCTTGCGGCGACCGCTTGCAGCACGAGCTCGAAGAGCAGCGACAAGGCCGCGTCCGGCGGCGGCAGCATCGCCGTCCAGCTCGGTGAGCCGCAGAAGGGTCTGATCCCGCAGAACACCGCCGAGTCCGAGGGCAACCAGGTCCTCTACGCGCTGTTCACCGGTCTGGTCGACTACGACAAGAAGACCAACGCCCCGCGCCTGCAGGTGGCCGAGTCGATCGAGACCACGGACTCCAAGGTCTGGACGATCAAGCTCAAGGACGGCTACACCTTCCACAACGGTGAGAAGGTCACCTCCAAGTCCTTCGTGAAGGCCTGGAACTGGGGCGCCAACCAGGACAACGCCGCCGAGGGCATGCCGTTCTTCGACAAGATCGAGGGCTCCGAGCAGCTGGCCCCGGGCAAGGACAAGAAGCCCACCGCCACCGAGCTGTCGGGCCTGAAGGTCGTCGACGACAAGACCTTCACCGTCACCCTGAAGAACCCGTTCTCCCAGTTCAAGACCATGCTGGGCTACAGCGCGTTCTACCCGCTGCCCGACGCGTTCTTCGCCGACCCGAAGGCCTTCGGCGAGAACCCGATCGGTGACGGCCCGTTCCAGATGGACGGCGCCTGGGAGCACAACAAGCAGATCAAGATCAAGCGATTCGACAACTACGGCGGCACCAAGGCCAAGCTGCAGAACGTCACGTTCAAGATCTACGACAACCTGGACACCGCGTACAACGACCTGCGCGCCGACAACATCCAGGCCACCAACAAGCTCCCGATCTCCGCCATGTCCTCCGTGGCCAGCGAGTTCGGTGACCGCTACATCAACAAGCCGGAGTCGGGCGTCGGTTACATCGGCTTCCCGATCGCCTACAACCCGGCCTACGCCAAGCCCGAGATCCGCAAGGCGATCTCGATGGCGATCGACCGGGACCAGATCACCAAGACGATCTTCGCCGGCACCCGCGTCCCGGCCTCGGACTTCATCAGCCCGCTGATCAACGGCTACCGCAAGGACGCCTGCGGCGACGCCTGCAAGTACGACCCGGCGAAGGCCAAGGACCTCTTCACCCAGGCCGGCGGTCTGCCGAACAACACCCTGGAGCTCGGCTACAACGCCGACGGCGGCCACAAGGAGTGGATCGAGGCCGTCGGCAACCAGCTGAAGAAGAACCTCGGCGTCGAGGTCACCTTCAAGCCGTTCGAGAAGTTCGGCAAGATCCTGGACGCGCTGCAGGCCAAGCAGTACCAGGGCGCCTTCCGCATGGCGTGGCAGATGGACTACCCGTCGATCGAGAACTACCTCCGTCCGATCTTCTCGAAGGTCGCGATCGAGAGCGGCTCGAACTACGGCGGCTACGTCAACGAGGACTTCGAGAACCTGCTGAACCAGGCCGACCAGGCGAAGACCGAGGACGAGGGCATCAAGCTCTACCAGCAGGCCGACGACATCCTCATCAAGGAGATGCCGTACATCCCGGTCTACAGCTACCAGGCCTCGGCGGCGTACACGAAGAAGATCAAGAACTTCGACACCGACGCCCAGTCGCGTTACAACCTGGCCGAAGTCGAGCTGGCCGGCTGATCCGGTAGTCAGACGAATGGGGGCGGGTGGACCGGACCACAGTCCGGCTCTGCCCGCCTCCCTTCCTTGTCCGAAAGTATGGAGGTCTGATGGGCCGCTATGTGATCCGCCGACTGATACAGGCAATCCCTGTCCTGCTCGGCGCGACGCTGCTGATCTACGCGCTCGTCCACTACCTGCCCGGTGACCCGGTGCAGGCCCTGGCGGGCGAGAAGCGTGCCGACCCGATCGTGGCGGAGATGATCCGTCAGAAGTACCACCTGAACGACCCGTTCCTCGTTCAGTACTGGAACTACATCTCGGGCGTCTTCCAGGGCAACCTGGGTGAGAGCCTGACCGGTCGCTCGGTGAGCGAAATGATCGGCGACGCGTTCCCCTACACCATGAACCTCGCCCTGGTGGCATTCATCATCGAGGCGGTCGTCGGTGTGGCGGCGGGCGTCATGGCGGCCCTTCGCAAGGGCAAGTTCCTCGACCAGCTGGTCCTCATCAGCACGCTGCTGGTCATCTCCGTCCCGGTCTTCGTCACGGGCTTCATCCTCCAGCTGGTGCTCGGCGTCCAGCTGAAGAACTCGTACGGCATCGACTTCTTCTCGGTCTCGTTCAACGAGGACGACGGCCTGCGGGCCTACCTGCTGCCGGCCTTCGTGCTCGCCTCGCTCTCGCTGGCGTACGTCGCCCGTCTGACCCGCACCAGCCTGATGGAGACCATGCGCGCGGACTACGTCCGCACCGCGGTCGCCAAGGGCCTGAAGCGCCGTCGGGTGATCGGCCGTCACGCCCTGCGCAACGCGCTGATCCCGATCGTCACGTTCCTCGGCGCCGACCTCGGTGGCCTGATGGGCGGCGCGGTGATCACCGAGAAGATCTTCAACATCCACGGCATCGGCGGTCTGCTCGCCCAGGCCGTGTACCAGAAGCAGGGCACGATCATCGTCGGCGTCGTCACGCTGCTGGTGATGATCTACCTCGTGACCACCCTGCTCGTGGACATGCTGTACGCCGTGCTCGACCCGAGGATTCGCTATGAGTGAGACCATCACCAAGGACGCCTCGGCGCCGGCCGGGGACAACAGCCCGAAGGCCGCGCCGGCGAAGGCGAAGCCGGAGCGCGTCGCCAGCCTCTGGTCGGACGCCGTCCGCGACCTGCGCCGCAACCCGCTGTTCATCATCGGCGGCGTGCTGGTGCTGGCGCTGATCGTCATCTCGATCGTGCCGCAGTGGTTCACCGACGGCAGCCCGTTCTCCAACGGCGCGTGCGACCTGTCGCACTCGCTGGAGCGTCCGAGCGCCGAGCACTGGTTCGGTTACGACGTCCAGGGTTGCGACAACTACACCCGCACCATCTGGGGTGCCCGCAACTCGATCATCGTCGGCATCCTGACCACCACCACGGTCACCCTGGTCGGCTCGCTGCTGGGCCTGCTGGCCGGTTGGAAGGGCGGGGTGATCGACTCGATCCTGTCCCGCTTCACCGAGATCTTCTTCTCGATCCCGACCCTGCTCGGCGGCATGCTGATCATGTCGATGCTCGGCAAGGGCAACGCCTACACCGTCTCGCTGGTGATGGCCGTCCTCGGCTGGCCGCAGATCTTCCGCATCATGCGCGCCTCGGTGCTGGCCAACAAGAACAACGACTACGTGATGGCCGCCCGCGCCCTGGGCGCCGGCGCCGGCCGGATCACCTTCCGGCACATCCTGCCGAACGCCATCGCGCCGGTCATCGTCGTCGCCGCGATCAGCCTGGGCGTCTACATCGGTGCCGAGGCCGCGCTGTCCTACCTGGGCATCGGCGTCCAGTCCCCGGAGATCTCCTGGGGCCTGATGATCAGCGACGCCCAGGTGCGCTTCCTGGCGGCCCCGCACGTGCTGCTCTTCCCCGCTGCGGTCCTGAGCGTCACCGTGCTGGCCTTCATCATGCTCGGCGACGCGGTCCGCGACGCCCTCGACCCGAAGCTCCGCTGAGAGAAGAGGTGACGACCCGATGACCACCGTGATCGAGAAGAACCAGAAGAGCGGCCGGCTCGAAATCGGCACCCCGCTGCTGGAGGTCAAGGACCTCCACGTGGAGTTCCACACCCGGGACGGCGTCGCCAAGGCCGTGAACGGCGTCAACTACTCCGTGGCCGCCGGCGAGACCCTCGCGGTGCTCGGCGAGTCCGGCTCCGGCAAGTCGGTGACCGCCCAGACCATCATGGGCATCCTGGACATGCCGCCCGGCAAGATCAGCCAGGGCCAGATCCTCTACCGCGGCCAGGACATGCTGGCCATGAAGGAGGAGGAGCGCCGGCTCATCCGCGGCCAGAAGATCGCGATGATCTTCCAGGACGCGCTGTCCTCGCTCAACCCCGTCATGACCGTCGGCGCCCAGCTGGGCGAGATGTTCCGGGTGCACCGCGGCGCCTCCAAGAAGGAGGCCCGGGAGAAGGCCGTCGAGCTGATGGAGCGGGTGCGCATCCCCGCCGCCAGGCAGCGCGTCGGCGACTACCCGCACCAGTTCTCCGGCGGCATGCGCCAGCGCATCATGATCGCCATGGCGCTCTCCATGGAGCCCGACCTGATCATCGCGGACGAGCCCACCACCGCCCTGGACGTCACCGTCCAGGCCCAGGTGATGGACCTGCTCGCCGAGCTGCAGGCCGAGTACAACATGGGCCTGATCCTGATCACCCACGACCTCGGCGTGGTCGCCGACGTCGCGGACAAGATCGCCGTGATGTACGCGGGCCGGATCGTCGAGACCGCCCCGGTGCGCGAGCTGTACGCCAACCCGGCGCACCCGTACACCAAGGGCCTGCTCCGCTCGATCCCGCGCCTGGACCAGAAGGGCCAGGAGCTCTACGCGATCAAGGGCCTGCCCCCGAACCTGCTGAAGGTCCCGGCCGGCTGCGCGTTCAACCCCCGCTGTGACGTCGCCACCGACCTGTGCCGCACGGAGATCCCGGCGCTGCACCAGGTGACCGACAAGGACGGCAAGGAGCTCACCGGCCGCCGCAGCGCGTGCCACCTCTGGAAGGAGACCCTCCATGGCTGAGCCCATCCTGGAGGTCAAGGACCTGGTCAAGCACTACCCGCTGACCCAGGGCATCCTCTTCAAGAAGCAGGTCGGCGCGGTCAAGGCGGTCGACGGCATCTCCTTCGACCTGATGCGGGGCGAGACGCTCGGCATCGTCGGCGAGTCCGGCTGTGGCAAGTCCACGCTGGCCAAGGTGCTGATGAACCTGGAGCGGGCCACCTCCGGCCAGGTGCTCTTCAAGGGCGAGGACATCTCCAAGCTCAGCGGTGCCGGCCTCAAGGCCGTCCGCCGCAACATCCAGATGGTGTTCCAGGACCCGTACACCTCGCTGAACCCGCGCATGACGGTCGGCGACATCATCGGGGAGCCCTTCGAGATCCACCCCGAGGTGGCGCCCAAGGGCGACCGCCGCAAGGCCGTCCAGGACCTCCTGGACGTCGTGGGTCTGAACCCGGAGTACATCAACCGGTACCCGCACCAGTTCTCCGGCGGCCAGCGCCAGCGCATCGGCATCGCCCGCGGCCTCGCGCTCAAGCCCGAGATCATCATCTGCGACGAGCCGGTCTCCGCCCTGGACGTCTCCGTCCAGGCGCAGGTGATCAACCTGCTCGAGCAGCTGCAGAGCGACTTCGAGCTCTCCTACATGTTCATCGCGCACGACCTCTCGATCGTCCGGCACATCTCCGACCGCGTCGGCGTGATGTACCTCGGCAAGATGGTCGAGATCGGCAGCGACGAGGAGATCTACGAGAACGCCACCCACCCGTACACCCAGGCGCTGCTGTCCGCCGTGCCGGTGCCGGACCCGACCGCGCGCGAGTCGCGCGACCGGATCATCCTGAGCGGCGACATCCCCTCGCCGGCCAACCCGCCGTCGGGCTGCCGCTTCCGCACCCGCTGCTGGAAGGCCGAGGAGCGCTGCTCCACCGAGGTCCCGCTGCTCGCGGTGCCCTCGGTCCTGGAGGGCCCGGCCGCGCACCAGTCGGCCTGTCACTTCGCCGAGGTCCGGGAGACGGCCGCCGCCTGATCCCCGCTCCTCACGAGGCACCCGGAAGGGCCCGCGGCCACGCGCCGCGGGCCCTTCCGTCGTTCCGTCAACTCGGCGGGCGGGGTCCTGCACCCGTCCGGGGGTACCCGACTCGCGCCGTCGCCGGGGCGCGCTTCTCATGGGGTGTGATGCGACACACACCATGAGGAGGGACCTCCATGCCCGTAGCCGCCCGCGCTCGTTGGGTCCTCGCCGCTGCGACATCCGTGGTCCTGGTGGCCACCGGGTGCAGCAGCGGCGGCGGAGGCAGCAGCTCGTCGGACACCAGCAAGACCTTCAGCTACCAGAGCAGCGAGCCGCAGAACCCGTTGCAGCCCGCCAACGCGAACGAGGTCGGCGGTGGTCGCATCATCCAGAACCTCTTCAAGGGGCTCGTGGACTACGACCCGAGCAACGCGAAGATCCGCATGCAGGTGGCGAAGTCGATCGACACCAGCGACTCGCAGACCTTCACGGTGACCCTGAACGACGGCTGGAAGTTCCACGACGGCACCCCGGTGCACGCCAAGAACTTCGTCGACGCCTGGAACTGGGCGGCGACCGCCAGCAACAACCAGATCAACAGCTCCTGGTTCTCGGACATCGAGGGCTACAAGGACGTCCACCCGGCCAGCGGCCAGCCGACCACCACCAAGATGTCCGGCCTGACCGTCACCGGTGACCTGGGCTTCACCATCAAGCTGGTCAACAAGGTCTCGTACTTCGAGTACAAGCTCGGCTACATCGCCTTCTCGCCGCTGCCGGACGGCTTCTTCAACGACCCGGCCGGGTACGGCCAGAAGCCGGTGGGCAACGGCCCGTACCAGTTCGTCAGCTGGTCGCACAACCAGCAGGTGGTCACCAAGACCTTCCCGGACTACCAGGGCGTGGACAAGCCGAAGAACGGCGGCGTCGTCTTCAAGATGTACAACACGTCCGAGGCCGCCTACGCGGACCTGCAGTCCAACAACCTCGACGTGATGGACCAGGTGCCGCCGTCCGCGCTGGCCACCTACAAGAGCGACCTCGGGGACCGGGCGATCGACTCCCCGCAGGGCGCCATCCAGAACATCGGCTTCCCGCTCTACCAGGCCGACTGGGCCCCGCCGGAGAAGGCCAAGGTGCGCCAGGGCCTGTCGATGGCGATCGACCGCAACACCATCACCAAGACGGTGCTGCAGGGGTCGCGCGCGCCCGCCTCCGCCTGGGTGGCCGACGGCGTCGAGGGCTACAAGGCCGGCACCTGCGGCGACTTCTGCAACTTCGACCCGGCCAAGGCCAAGCAGCTGATCACCGAGGGCGGCGGTGTCCCCGGCAACAAGCTGACCATCACGTACAACGCGGACGGCGGCCACAAGGAGTGGGTCGACGCGGTCTGCAACTCGATCCGGCAGAACACCGGCGTCGAGTGCACCGGGGACCCGAAGCCCGACTTCAAGACGGCCCGGGCGGCGATCACCGGGCACCAGGTCACCGGCGCCTTCCGGACCGGCTGGGTGCAGGACTACCCGCTGAACGCCAACTTCCTGTCCGACGTCTACCGCACCGGCGCCGCGTCCAACGACTTCGGCTACAGCGACCCGCAGTTCGACGCGGACGCCACCAAGGCGGACGAGGCCCCCAACATCTCCGACACGGTGACCGGCTACCAGCAGGCCGAGGGGGTGCTGCCGAGCGGGATGCCCGCCATCCCGCTCTGGTACTACCGCACCAACTCGGGCTACTCCACCAACGTGCAGAACGTCATGTTCGACTCCTTCGGCAACCCGGCCTGGACCCAGGTCGAGGTCAAGGGCTGACCAGGCCCCCCGCGCCGGCCCCGCCCTCCCCGCACGGAGGGCGGGGCCCGGCCCTCCCGGCCGACCGTCCCGGCCGGTCGCGCACCTAGGAAGGAGGCTCGGATGGGCAGTTACGTACTGCGGCGGGTGCTGCAGATGATCCCGGTGTTCTTCGGCGCCACGCTGTTGATCTTCCTGATGGTCTACACGCTGCCGGGCGATCCGGTCTCGGCCCTGTTCGGCCAGAAGGCCGCCGACCCCGCGGTGGTGGCCAGCATCAAACACAAGTACTACCTCGACCAGCCGGTCTGGAAGCAGTACCTGCACTACATGGGCAACCTCTTCCAGGGCGACTTCGGCACCAGCTTCACCGGCCGCCCCGTCACCGACATCATGGCGGACGCCTTCCCGGTGACCATCCGGCTCGCCCTGCTGGCCTTCGGCTTCGAGGTGATCTTCGGCCTGCTCCTCGGCGTCGTCTCCGGCCTGCGGCGCGGGAGCATCCGGGACACCGCGGTGCTGGTCCTCACCCTGCTGGTGATCTCGATCCCGGTCTTCGTGCTGGCCTACATCGCCCAGACGATCTTCGCGACCAACCTGGGCTGGGTCACCCCGACCGTGCAGGACTCCACCGACATCTCCCAGCTGATCCTGCCCGCGATCGTGCTCGGCTCGCTCTCGCTCGCGTTCGTGGCGCGGCTCACCCGCACGTCCATCGGCGAGAACCTGCGGGCCGACTACATGCGCACGGCGGTCGCCAAGGGCCTGCCCCGGCGGACCATCATCACCCGCCACCTGCTGCGCAACTCGCTGATCCCGGTGGTCACCTTCCTCGGCACGGACCTCGGCGCGCTGATGGGCGGCGCCATCGTCACCGAGGGGATCTTCAACGTGCAGGGCATCGGCAACGTCCTGTACCGGGCGATCAACCAGAAGGAAGGCCCGACGGTGGTCGGCATCGTCACCGTCCTGGTGATCGTCTACCTCGTCGCCAGCCTGCTCGTCGACCTGCTCTACGCGGTCCTGGACCCGAGGATCCGCTATGCCTGACATCCACGACGAGGACTCGTACGAGCCGCACCCCAAGCCCGGGGTCTCGCACCTCGACTTCGCCGGCGAGCAGGGCATGGCGGTCGAGCAGGAGACCCTGATCGAGGCCGACCCGGCCAAACGGGAGGAGGCCCGCAGCCTCTGGGGCGACGCCTGGCGCGACCTGCGGCGGCGGCCGGTCTTCCTGATCTCGACCGTCCTGATCCTGCTGCTGATCATCATGTCGATCTTCCCGTGGGCGTTCACCGACGCCGACCCGCGCAAGGCCGACCTGGTGCACGACTACCTCAAGCGCCCGGACTGGACCGACTTCTTCGGGGCCGGCTGGTTCGGCTACGACGCCCAGGGCCGCTCGATCTACGCCCGGGTGGTGTACGGCGCCCGCGCCTCGATCACGGTCGGCATCTTCGTGACCGCCGGCGTCACCCTGCTCGGCGGGCTGACCGGCATGGTCGCCGGCTACTTCGGCGGCGCCGTGGACGCGGTGCTCTCCCGGATCATCGACATCTTCTTCGGCATCCCGCTGCTGCTCGGCGCCCTGGTCCTGCTGAACGGCTTCTCCAGCCGCACGGTGTGGGCCGTGGTCTTCGCCCTGGTCGTCCTCGGCTGGACCCAGATCGCCCGCGTGATGCGGGGCGCCGTGCTGACCGTCAAACAGGCCGACTACGTGGTGGCCGGGCGGGCGCTCGGCGCGGGCACCGGGCGGCTGATGCTCCGGCACATCCTGCCGAACGCCGTGGCGCCGGTCATCGTGGTCGCCACCATCGCGCTCGGCGGGTACATCGCGACCGAGGCCACGCTGAGCTTCCTCGGCATCGGCCTGCAGGACCCGACCATCTCCTGGGGCATCGACATCTCCTCCGCCCAGAAGGTGATCCGCACCGCGCCGTACGTGATGTTCTTCCCGGCCGCGGCGCTCTCCGTCACCGTGCTGGCCTTCATCATGATGGGCGACGCGGTGCGCGACGCCCTCGACCCGAAGCTTCGCTGAGCGAGGGGAACGCATCGTGACTACAGCTGTGGACGCCACCAGGCCCGCGCGCGAGGCGCCGTACGAGGGGCCGCTGCTCGACGTGCGGGACCTGCACGTCGAGTTCGTCACCCGGGACGGCGTCGCCAGGGCGGTGAACGGGGTCAACTACAGCGTCCGGGCCGGGGAGACGCTGGCGGTGCTGGGGGAGTCCGGCTCGGGCAAGTCGGTGACCGCGCAGGCGATCATGGGGATCCTGGACATGCCGCCGGCCCGCATCCCGCGCGGTGAGATCCGCTTCCGCGGCCAGGACATGTTGAAGATGGGCAAGGAGGAGCGGCGGAAGATCCGCGGGCAGAAGATCGCGATGATCTTCCAGGACGCGCTCTCCTCGCTCAACCCGGTGCTGACGGTGGGCTTCCAACTCGGCGAGATGTTCCGCGCCCACCACGGGACGTCCCGCAAGGACGCCAAGGACAAGGCCGTCGAGCTGATGGACCGGGTGCGCATCCCCGCCGCCAAGCAGCGCGTCAACGACTACCCGCACCAGTTCTCCGGCGGCATGCGCCAGCGCATCATGATCGCCATGGCGCTGGCCCTGGAACCGGACCTGATCATCGCGGACGAGCCCACCACCGCCCTGGACGTCACCGTCCAGGCCCAGGTGATGGACCTGCTCGCGGAGCTGCAGGCCGAGTTCCACATGGGGCTGATCCTGATCACCCACGACCTCGGCGTGGTCGCCGACGTCGCGGACAAGATCGCCGTGATGTACGCGGGCCGGATCGTCGAGACCGCCCCGGTGCACGAGCTCTACGCCCGGCCCGCCCACCCGTACACCCGCGGCCTGCTGGACTCCATCCCCCGGCTGGACCAGAAGGGCCAGGAGCTCTACGCGATCAAGGGCCTGCCGCCCAACCTGCTGCGGATCCCCAAGGGCTGCGCGTTCAACCCGCGCTGCCCGCGGGCGCAGGACCGCTGCCGGGCCGAGGTGCCGGAGCTGTTCCCCGTCACCGACGACGACGGCGCCCCGGTGACCGGGCGGGGCAGTGCCTGCTTCTTCTGGAAGGAGACCCTCCATGAGCAGCGCTAACGGAGCCAGCGCACTGGGTGCGGTGCCCGCGGAGGCCGCCTTCGCCCAGGCCGTGCCGCGCGGGGAGCCGATCCTGGAGGTGCGGGAGCTGGTCAAGCACTTCCCGCTGACCAAGGGGATCGTCTTCAAGAAGCAGGTCGGCGCGGTGAAGGCGGTCGACGGGGTCAGCTTCGACCTGATGCAGGGCGAGACGCTGGGCATCGTCGGCGAGTCCGGCTGCGGGAAGTCCACGCTGGCCAAGGTGCTGATGAACCTGGAGCCGGCCACCGGCGGGTCCGTGAAGTACAAGGGCGAGGAGATCTCCCGGCTGTCCGGGGCCGGGCTGAAGGCCGTGCGCCGGAACATCCAGATGGTGTTCCAGGACCCGTACACCTCGCTGAACCCGCGGATGACGGTCGGCGACATCATCGGGGAGCCCTTCGAGATCCACCCCGAGGTGGCGCCCAAGGGCGACCGCCGCAAGGCCGTCCAGGACCTGCTGGACGTGGTCGGGCTGAACCCGGAGTACATCAACCGGTACCCGCACCAGTTCTCCGGCGGCCAGCGCCAGCGCATCGGCATCGCCCGGGGGCTGGCGCTCAAGCCGGAGGTGATCATCTGTGACGAGCCGGTCTCGGCGTTGGACGTCTCCGTCCAGGCGCAGGTGATCAACCTGCTGGAGCAGCTGCAGGGCGACTTCAACCTGTCGTACATGTTCATCGCCCACGACCTCTCGATCGTCCGGCACATCTCCGACCGGGTCGGGGTGATGTACCTCGGCAGGATGGTCGAGATCGGCAGCGACGCGGAGATCTACGACCACGCCACCCACCCGTACACCCAGGCCCTGCTGTCGGCCGTCCCGGTGCCCGACCCGACGGCCAGGGAGTCCCGGGACCGGATCGTGCTCACCGGGGACGTCCCCTCGCCGGCCAACCCGCCCTCGGGCTGCCGCTTCCGCACCCGGTGCTGGAAGGCGCAGGACCGCTGTGCGACCGAGACGCCGCTGCTGACCTCGCCGTCGTGGCTGGAGGGGGCGGCGCGGCACGACTCGGCGTGTCACTTCGCGGCGGAGCGCGAGAACGGGCAGGGCGCGGCGGAGCGCGAGAACGGGCAGGGCGCGGCGGAGCGCGAGAACGGGCAGGGCGCTGCGGAGCGCGGCGAGGGGCCGGGCGGGCAGGGCCCGCAGGACGAGCCGGGCCCGCAGGGCGGGGAGGACGGGCCGGGGAGCGGTCCGCCCGGGTAACGATTCGGTTGACGCCGCCGGCGCGGCGAGGCATCCAGGGCGCGTCCTCGATCGAGGGCGCGCCCTCGCGTTGTGCTGCGGAAATACCGCCGGAAAGATCATTACTCCTCGTAAAAGCGCGAATACCGGCATCCGGTGTTCGCTATTCGGCGCTCGGAGCGGGCGATTCCGTTTTCGATATGCGGGAATTTGGCGAGCATTGTCCGGCCTGGCCTGAGCATGTAATTGAAAAGAGACGTGACGTGGATTCCGCAAGGGGGGTCGGTTGATCGATAGTTGCTCTGCGCGTATCAGCGGTCACCTCGCCAACTGTGTGGATCGGCCCTGATGTCGACCTCCGCCATGCCCGGCACACCGAGTGGCGGGGCGCCGTTCGTTCGTAAGCCCCTAAATCGAGGAGCAGTTGAATGAGGCTCACCAAGACGATGCGTCTGACCGCGCTCGCGGCGTGTGCGGCATTGGCGATCTCCGCGTGCAGCACCGGCAGCGACAAGAAGTCCTCGGAGCAGGCGAGCGGCGGCACGGGGAAGACCGGCGGCTCGATCAGCATCGAGTCGGGTGAGCCGCAGAACGGCCTGATCCCGCAGAACACCGCGGAGTCCGAGGGCGCGCAGGTGGAGTTCGCGCTCTTCGCCGGCCTCGTCGAGTACGACCCCAAGACCACCGCGCCCAAGCTGCGCGTCGCCGAGTCGATCGAGACCCAGGACGCCACCGTCTGGACCATCAAGCTCAAGGACGGCTACACCTTCCACAACGGTGAGAAGGTCACCGCGCAGTCCTTCGTGGACGCCTGGAACTGGGGCGCCAACCAGGACAACGCCGCGCAGGGCCTGCCGTTCTACGACAAGATCCTCGGCTCCGAGGACCTCGCCCCGGGCAAGGACAAGAAGCCGACCGCGACCGAGCTCAAGGGCCTGAAGGTGGTCGACGACAAGACCTTCACCGTCACCCTCAAGGCGCCGTTCTCGCAGTTCAAGACCATGCTCGGGTACAACGCCTTCTACCCGCTGCCGAAGGCGTTCTTCGCGGACCCGAAGGCGTTCGGCGACAAGCCGATCGGAAACGGTCCGTTCCAGATGGACGGCGCCTGGGAGCACAACAAGCAGATCAAGATCAAGCGGTACGACAACTTCCCGTCCTTCGACCGAAAGGCGAAGCTGGATTCGGTCACGTTCAAGATTTACGACAAGCTGGAAACCGCGTACAACGACCTCCGCGCGGACAACATCCAGATCACCAACAAGCTGCCGATCTCGGCGCTCGCGACGGTCTCCCAGGAGTTCGGCGACCGGTACATCTACCGGCCGGAATCCGGTGTCGGCTACCTCGGATTCCCGATCTCGACCAACCCGGCGTTCAAGAGCGCGGACCTGCGCAAGGCGATCTCGATGGCGATCGACCGCGACGCGATCTGCAAGACGATCTTCTCCGGCACCCGCGTGCCGGCCTCGGACTTCATCAGCCCGATCATCCCCGGCTACCGCCAGGGCGCCCTCGGCGACGCCGCCAAGTACAACCCGGCGAAGGCCAAGGAGCTCTACACCCAGTCCGGCGGCCTGCCCGGCAACAAGCTCGAGATCGGGTACAACGCGGACGGCGGCCACAAGGAGTGGATCGAGGCCGTCGGCAACCAGCTGAAGAACAACCTCGGCATCGAGGTCACCTTCAAGCCGTTCGAGAAGTTCGGCAAGATCCTCGACGCCCTGGGCAAGAAGGAGTACTCGGGCGCCTTCCGGATGGCCTGGCAGATGGACTACCCGTCCATCGAGAACTACCTGCGCCCGATCTTCTCCAAGGTCGCCATCGAGAACGGCTCCAACTACGGCGGCTACGTCAACGAGGACTTCGAGGCCCTGCTCGCCAAGGCCGACGGCGCGAAGACCGACGACGAGGGCATCAAGCTCTACCAGCAGGCCGACGACATCCTGATCAAGGACCTCCCGTACATCCCGGTCTACACCTACATGCTCTCCTCGGCCTACACGAAGGCCGTGAAGAACGTGATCGTGGACGCGCAGAACCGGATCGACCTGGCCAGCGTCGAGCTCGCCTGATCCGACGTCACCCTCCCGCCCCCGGCGGGCGGGAGGAGCCCACGACCGGCACCACCGATGGGCGGTGAGGGAAACCCCCGCACCGCCCGTCAGTGGCGTGCCCCCAACCGTGAGGAGGCCGCATGGGCCGCTATGTGGTCCGCCGGGTCATCCAGGCCCTACCCGTGATCCTCGGCGCGACGTTCCTGATCTACGCACTGGTCTTCCTGCTGCCTGGCGACCCCATCCAAGCGCTGGCCGGTGAGAAGCGCGCGGACCCCACCGTGGTGGCGATCCTGCGCGACCGGTACCACCTGGACGACCCGTTCTTCGTCCAGTACTGGCACTACCTGATCGGGCTGTTCAAGGGCGACTTCGGTGAGGACTACCGCGGCAACGCGGTGGTCGACGTGATGACGCGGGCCTTCCCGTACACGATCAACCTGGCGCTGACCGCGCTGGGCGTGGAGATGGTCATCGGCATCGTGGCCGGCGTGGTCGCCGCGCTGCGGCGCGGGCGCTTCATCGACAACCTGGTGCTGATCTCGACCCTGATGGTCATCTCCATCCCGACCTTCGTGATCGGCTTCGTGCTCCAGCTGCTGCTCGGGGTGAAGCTCAACCGCGACTACGGCATCGACTTCTTCCCGGTCTCCTTCAACGAGGACGCCGGGTTCCGCTCGTACCTGGTGCCGGCCTACGTGCTGGCGTCCACCTCGCTCGCGTACATCGCCAGGCTCACCCGGACCAGCCTGATCGAGGTGATGCGGGCCGACTACGTCCGCACCGCGGTGGCCAAGGGCCTGAGTCCGGTGCGGGTGGTGGTGCGGCACGGGCTCCGGAACGCGCTGATCCCGATCATCACCTTCCTCGGCATGGACCTGGGCGGACTGATGGGCGGGGCGGTGATCACCGAGGGCATCTTCAACATCCCCGGGATCGGCCACCAGCTGTTCCAGTCCGTCTACCTGCGCGAACGGACCATCGTGGTGGGCGTGGTGAGCGCCCTGGTGATGGTCTACCTGTTCACCAACCTGGTGGTCGACCTGCTCTACGCCGTTCTTGACCCGAGGATCCGCTATGAGTGAGCCGACGAAGCACGAGGACGTGAAGGTGTCGATCCCCGCGCAGGCCGGCGGGGACGTCGCGGCCCCGGCCGCCCCGGCCGCGGCCGGCAAGGAGCGGGTGGCCAGTCTCTGGACCGACGCCTGGTACGACCTACGGCGCAACCCGCTGTTCATCATCGGCGGCCTGCTGGTGCTGTTCATGGTGGCGCTGGCCGTCGCCCCGCAGCTGTTCACCGACCAGGACCCGAACTCGGCCGGCTTCTGCGAGCTCTCCTCCTCGTTGAAGCGCCCCAGCGCCGACCACTGGTTCGGCTTCGACGTCCAGGGCTGCGACATCTACACCCGGACGGTCTGGGGCGCCCGCAACTCGATCATCGTCGGCCTCCTGACCACCTCGCTGGTGGTCCTGGTCGGCGGGACCCTCGGTCTGCTGGCGGGCTGGCTGGCCGGCTTCTGGGACAGCCTGCTCTCCCGGGTCACCGAGATCTTCTTCGCGATCCCGCTGCTGCTCGGCGGCATGCTCATCATGTCGACCTGGCAGAAGGGCAACGCCTGGACGGTCTCGGCGGTGATGGCGGTGCTCGGCTGGCCGCAGATCTACCGGCTGATGCGCTCGGCGGTGATCTCCAACAAGCACAACGACTACGTCGTCGCGGCCCGCGCGCTGGGGGCCGGCACCCGGCGGATCGTCACCCGGCACATCCTGCCGAACGCGGTGGCCCCGGTGATCGTGGTCTCCACCATCAACCTCGGCGTCTACATCGGCGCCGAGGCGGCGCTGTCCTACCTGGGCATCGGCATCCAGTCCCCGGCGATCTCCTGGGGCCTGATGATCAGCGACGCCCAGTCCCGCTTCCTGAACGCCCCGCACGTGCTGCTCTTCCCGGCGGCCGTGCTGAGCATCACCGTGCTGGCGTTCATCATGCTCGGCGACGCGGTCCGCGACGCCCTCGACCCCAAACTGCGCTGAGGAGGGCCGCGAACCATGGCTGACCTGACGAAGCCGTCCGGGAGCAGGGACGGCGGGCCGCGGATGGACGCGGTCCAGGTGATCGGCGGCGGACGGGAGCACCTGGTGCCCGGCACGCCGCTGCTGGAGGTCGACGACCTGCACATCGAGTTCCACACCCGGGACGGCGTCGCCAAGGCCGTCAACGGGGTGAGCTACTCGGTGTCGGCCGGCGAGACCCTGGCGGTGCTGGGGGAGTCCGGCTCGGGCAAGTCGGTGACCGCGCAGGCGATCATGGGCATCCTCGACATGCCGCCGGGGCGGATCACGGCGGGCCGGATCCTCTTCCGCGGTCAGGACCTGCTGACCATGGGCGCCAAGGCCCGGCGGGCGGTGCGCGGCCGGAAGATCGCGATGATCTTCCAGGACGCGCTCTCCTCGCTCAACCCGGTGCTCAGCGTGGGCTACCAGCTCGGCGAGATGTTCCGGGTGCACCAGGGGGCCACCCGCAAGGAGGCCCGGGAGAAGGCCGTCGAGCTGATGGAGCGGGTGCGCATCCCCGCCGCCAGGCAGCGCGTCGGCGACTTCCCGCACCAGTTCTCCGGCGGCATGCGCCAGCGCATCATGATCGCCATGGCGCTCTCCATGGAGCCCGACCTGATCATCGCGGACGAGCCCACCACCGCCCTGGACGTCACCGTCCAGGCCCAGGTGATGGACCTGCTCGCCGAGCTGCAGAACGAGTTCCACATGGGGCTGATCCTGATCACCCACGACCTCGGCGTGGTCGCCGACGTCGCGGACAAGATCGCCGTGATGTACGCGGGGAGGATCGTCGAGACCGCCCCGGTGCACGAGCTCTACGCCCGGCCCGCGCACCCGTACACCCGCGGCCTGCTCACCTCGATCCCGCGGCTGGACCAGAAGGGCCAGGACCTCTACGCGATCAAGGGCCTGCCGCCGAGCCTGCTGCGGATCCCGCAGGGCTGCGCGTTCAACCCGCGCTGCGACCGGGCGCGGGACCGCTGCCTGACCGAACTCCCGGCGCTGGTCCCGGTGCTGGACGCCGACGGGGCCGACCTGCCGGGCCGCCGCAGCGCCTGCCACTTCTGGAAGGAGACCCTCCATGGCTGAGCCGATCCTGGAGGTCCGGGACCTGGTCAAGCACTACCCGCTGACCCAGGGCATCCTCTTCAAGCGGCAGGTCGGCGCGGTGAAGGCGGTCGACGGGGTCAGCTTCGACCTGGTGAAGGGTGAGACGCTCGGCATCGTCGGCGAGTCCGGCTGCGGGAAGTCCACGCTGGCCAAGGTGCTGATGAACCTGGAGCGGGCCACGGCCGGCCGGGTGCTCTTCAAGGGCGAGGACATCACCCGGCTGTCCGGGGCCGGGCTGAAGGCGGTGCGCCGGAACATCCAGATGGTGTTCCAGGACCCGTACACCTCGCTGAACCCGCGGATGACGGTCGGCGACATCATCGGGGAGCCCTTCGAGATCCACCCCGAGGTGGCACCGAAGGGGGACCGCCGCAAGGCCGTCCAGGACCTGCTGGACGTGGTCGGGCTGAACCCGGAGTACATCAACCGGTACCCGCACCAGTTCTCCGGCGGCCAGCGCCAGCGCATCGGCATCGCCCGCGGCCTCGCGCTCAAACCGGAGCTGATCATCTGCGACGAGCCGGTCTCCGCCCTGGACGTCTCCGTCCAGGCACAGGTGATCAACCTGCTGGAGCAGCTGCAGGGCGACTTCGGGCTCTCCTACATGTTCATCGCGCACGACCTCTCGATCGTCCGGCACATCTCCGACCGGGTCGGGGTGATGTACCTCGGCACGATGGTCGAGATCGGTACGGAGGAGGAGATCTACTCCTACCCGACGCACCCCTACACCCAGGCCCTGCTGTCGGCCGTCCCGGTGCCCGACCCGACCGGGCGGGAACAGCGCGAGCGCATCCTGCTCAGCGGCGACCTGCCCTCGCCGGCCAACCCGCCGTCGGGCTGCCGCTTCCGCACCCGCTGCTGGAAGGCGGAGGAGCGCTGCTCCACCGAGGTCCCGCTGCTCGCGGTGCCCGCGCTGCTGGAGGGCCCGGCCGCGCACCAGGCGGCCTGCCACTTCGCCGAGGTCCGGGACGTGATCGGGACGGGCTGACGCCGGCCCGCGCGAGCGGCCGGGCTCCGGGTGCGAACGGCACCCGGGGCCCGGCCGGTCCGGCGGTGTGCGCGTCGGCCGCCCCGGCCGGGCTCAGCGCTCGAAGCCGACGTTCTCCCAGACGATGTCGGACAGCCCCTGCGCGCCGATGTTGGCGAGGTTGGCGCGGGCGCCGTACAGCTGCGGGCGCTGGTAGAGCGGGAGCACGCCGGCCACCTTCCACAGTTCGCCGTCGGCCTGGTTGATCGCCTCGGACGCGGTGGCGGCGTCCGGTGCCGCGGCGGCCCGGTCGAGGGCGGCGTCCACCGCCTGGCTGCCGGCGCCGACGTGGTTGGTGCCGCCGTTCTGGACGAAGTTGGCGCGGTTGCCGCTGGCGGGGAAGGGCGTGCCGAGCAGCGAGTAGGCGGTGATGTCGAAGTCGTCGCGGTTGACGTACCGGTCGAAGAACTCGTTGGCGGCGGCGGTCACCGTGGTGACCTTGACGCCGACGTCCTTGAGCATCCTGGTGGTGGTGGCGGCCTCGTTCTGGGCCTGGGTGACGCCGGCCGGGATGACCATCCGCAGGTTCAGCTCGCGGCCGTCCTTCTTCCGCACGTCGCCGTCGAGCTTCCAGCCGGCCGCGTCCAGCTTGCGGGCGGCCTCGGCGGGGTCGTAGCGGCTGAGGCCGAGGGAGTTGTCCCGGTACGCGTTCTGGTTGGCGACCAGCAGGTGGTTGTTGAGCGGGACGGCGGGCCAGTCCAGACCGTTGAGGTCGGCGCGGATGACGGCGTCCCGGTTGATCGCCTGGAAGACGGCCTGGCGGACGGTCGCGTCGCTGAGCGCCGGGGTACGGGCGTTCAGCGTGAACTGGCGGAAGTCCGGCCCGCCGGCCCGGCGCACCGCGGCGCCCTTGGTGTTCCTGATCGTCTGGTAACCGGCCACGTCGGGGCCGTTGTTGAAGAGGTCGATCTCGCCCTTGGCGAAGGCGGCGGCCATGGCGTTGGGCAGCATCGCGTGGAACACGATCCGGTCCAGCACCGGCTTGTCGCCCCACCAGCCCGGGTCGGCGACCAGGGTGACGGTCTGCGCGGCGCGGTCCAGCTGCTCCACCTTGAACGGGCCGGCGGTGACCGGGATCGCGTCCAGGTAGGCGGAGTTGAACTGGTCCGGGGTGGCGACCCGGCTCGCCGGCAGCAGCGGCGCGTTGGCGGCGCCGTTGAACATCGACTGCCACTCGGAGAACGGGCGGTCGAAGGTCATCACGGCCTGGAAGTCGTCCTTGCCGCGCTCGACCGAGGAGACCAGCTCGAAGCCGGTGCTGCTGGACGACTTGTAGGCCGGGTCCTTCCCGTTCAGGGCGCGCCAGTTGGCCTCGATGTCGCGCCACGTGATCGGGGTGCCGTCGGACCAGTGGGCCTTCGGGTTGAGCGTCCAGACGACCACCTGCCGGCCGTCCCGCTGCTCCGCGTGGGCGTCCTGCAGGTAGGCCGGGTTGACGGTCTGGGTGCCGGCCGCGTCGGAGCGGAAGAAGGTCGGCAGCAGGGGCTTGGTGACGCTGATCGTCGAGGACTCGCTGCCGTCGGCGTGGATCGGCGACCACTGCCGGGAGAACTGCGCGATCGCCAGGTTGAGGGTGCCGCCCTGACGCAGCTGGGCGCGGTCACGCGGGTTGACGTCGATCGAGGTCAGCTTGGGGGTGCCGGCGGCCGGCAGCCCGTCGGCGGAGCCGCCGCCCTGGCCGGACGCACACGAACAGAGCGCCAGCGAGAGGGAGAGGGCGGTGAGACCGGCGAGTACGGCCGTCCGGTGGTGGAGGCGGCGGCTCATCGGCGTGCTCCCGAGGTGGCTGTGGCGGAAGGTGTGGCGTCACATCTTGCTGACCGGGAGGTGGAGTTGTCGAGGGGCGGGGCGGCCGCCCCCCGCGCGGGGGGGGGCGGCCCGCCCCCGGACGGGGGGCCCCCCGCGGCAGGCGGCGGGGTAATTGAAG